>NZ_JBYMAP010000032.1:0-25907 GCF_057766305.1 Methylomonas sp. BG-2
TAAATTCTAAGAAAGCGTTGTCTACATCCCCTTTATCAAATAACTCCCTACCTCTTTGAAAATGCTCTTTTGCGGCTTCTTCTGGGGATTGACACCCCACCGAAATTAAAATTAGAGCGGTCAAACACAACGATCTAATTGATGGCAATCTCGCCGGCGGAAAATCCACTTTTATCTCCAAAAAATCAACATTATCCACAAGATTAAAAATCACTTATAAATATTTTCTCTTATCCACTGGTACAGCTCCTTTAAATCAGGATGCATATTTTCCAATGCGGACTGAGTCGTTATAAAATAGGGAGCACGAATACCGTGATAGTCAATGTCTTTGCCCACACGTTGAAAATGAATACCTGACTTCCCCATCATTCTTGGCAAAAATGGCTCCATCATCGCAAACACATTTGTCTTTTCCACCATTTCAGTTAACACCGTAGCTGCGAAAAAACACGCCACCGCGATTGAAGAAAAGGTTCGTTGCTCCTGAGGCGAAAATTGAAATCCGTTAATTTCGCCAAATCGTGTTAAGGTTTCTCCGCTCCGGCGTCTGAAAGCGCCATCTACAGCCAATCTTGAAATTTCACAGACAGAGCTTCGATCCAGCTTCATAGCGTCGATCATTTCGACATTGAGACTTTCGCCACAGTAACGTTCGAAGGGTAACGGCGACGTATTCCTATCGCCACCAGCCGGCACCAGTCTGACGCATCCCGCCGGCATACCGGTCTCCTTATGCGTGATTAGACAGTGCAATGACGAAGCATCGTAGTCGTCCGTTTCCATCTGGTTCGGGAAATGATCAATCGACTCGTACTTAAACTCTTCGCAATAAACACGATATCTAATCTTGTAGACCAAATCCTTCTGATCAGCCTGATTCGCAAGCACAACCGAAAAAAATCGACTGAAACTTTCTGCAACAGATACCTTGTTTCCAGGCTCCATCATTTCCTCGCGATTAACAGAGCGATCCGTCACGCTTAAAGATACTTGTCGATGTCATGCGCCTTAATCCCCCAAACCAAAAGATGCTCTATTCTTTCATTTGCCAAGGTTAAGCGATTAGACATACTTTGAAACAAAGCCTTCAAAAAAATATATCCCTGAACAGGATGGTCATCCAGATATACGCTTAACATATCGCTGCGCACTTCCAACAAAGATGTATCGGTCAGCGCGACGACCGAGGCAGTTCGCTCCCTCGGTCCGTACAAGCAAACATCGCCGAAAATTGCCCCTTCAGGCAAATCACACAACCCTGGTGAGATACGACGATTCTCGTCAAGCTCCGCGCCACCCAAAACTCGAACTATCCCGCTCTCAAGATAAAAAAGGGTATTGCCCTCATCACCTTTCCTAATGATCGTGCCACCCGCTTTCTCGTCAAACCTACGCCAAGCGATGCCTTCTTGAAATTTAGAATCCGCTAGCAAGTCGTGGATTATTTGTTTCATGTCGCCGCCCGTTTAAGCGTAGCTACTTATGCAACAAAGCATAAGACCAATTCAATGCAAAACATACCACCAACATATCGACGTATAATCATATAATATGGAAAACTACATCTATGCCAGCTACCTGAGCGCCACAGCTGCGTACGCAATCCTGCTCGGTTACTCTATTCTGAGGCGCCCAAAGCACCTGCCCTTTATCTTTGCGGCACTTGCGTCCTTATTATGGTGCGCGCGAACCACGATAACAACATCGAATAGCTATTATTTTTATGCTGATACTCTTAGCTACGAAACGGTCCGCAATTACGCATGGTTTGTCCTCTTAGGTTCTCTGTTACTTCAACAAAGACGGCAACGCACTTCATCTCTATTACGATCTAAAACGGCGCGACTCGCAACGCTATTGACCATCTTTATTCTTAGTATAGAGAGTTTTCCAGATTACCAAGACTTCCTGAGGGAGTCTTTCGACTTCGATCCCAGATTTGTCGCGCACGTGGTGTTTGCGGTATTCGGTCTGATACTAGTGGAGCAGCTGTATCGTAGCACACCGCTGAAGCAACGCTGGAACATAAAATTCTTGTGCGTCAGCGTAGGTGCATTGTTTGCCGTTGACCTCCTTCTTTTTAGCAAATCACTGTTGTTCAAACAGTTAGATTTTTCACTTTGGCAGTCCAGGGGCATCATCAACACAATGTTAACGCCCTTACTAGCGATAACATTGCCTCGCCTTCAGTTTCAGGCCACACATCCCGAACTCACTGTTCCGCGAAAAACGGTTTTTCACTCCACGATTTTGTTTGGATGCGGCATCTATTTGATTTTAATGTCTTTTTCTGGATTTTATATCAAGCACGCCAACGAAAAATGGGGTGAAACCGCTCAGACACTGTTCATTTTTCTTGCGATCATTCTTCTGATAATCCCGTTTACTTCGGGAAAAATACGCGCGCTGTTCAAGATTTACTTCAGTAAGCATTTTTTTCACTATAGCTACGACTATCGTGAAGAATGGTTAAAAATTTCCAAATCCTTGGCGAAACTGGAATCCATAGAGGAGTTAAAGCTTTTTATTATCAATACCTTAACTGACCTTGTCGAAAGCGCCGGAGGCGGGCTATGGCTAAAAAACGATCAAGGCCAATTTTTTCTTGCAGCGGAACAAAATTTGAAGCTCACGCCACAGGAACTGGAGTACCTGCATCATTTAGAAGATCTGCCCGAGTACCTTACCAACAAACAATGGGTCATTGACTTTTTTGAACTCGCTCACGCCCCTGAAGTATACGATGATATCGATCTGTCGCCCTGGTGCTACGAGGACAGTCAGGTCTGGCTAATCGTTCCTCTGTTCCACATGAACAAGCTGGAGGCATTCGCGGTTTTAACGCAAGCCCGTGTGCCCAGAAAGCTGGATTGGGAAGACCACGACCTGCTGAAAACGGTTGGAATGCAACTCGCCAATGCGTTAGCGTTAAGCCGCGCTAGCGAAGAACTGGTCAGTAGTCGCCAATTTGAAACCTATCACCGTTTGTCAGCCTACCTCGTACATGATTTGAAGAACGTTGGCGCGCAAATTGGTTTGATTGTTAAAAATGCGGCAAAGCACAAAAATAATCCGGCCTTTTTTGACGACACTATTGACACGCTGAACAATGTTTCCGACAAAATTCAGCATATTGTCGAGCAATTGAAGCAAGGCGAAAACAAAGTCAGCTCGCTCACTTTAGTAGATTTGGTTGACGTCATTCGCTGCATTATCGCCAGCAACATAAACCCGGTTCCAGTGAGCCTAATTACCGAATTGACCGAGTGTTTGGTAAAGACAGACCGGATCAAGGTCTCCAATGTATTGGCGAATCTGATTCAAAATGCTCAAGATGCTTCTAGCGGCAAAGGCGGTAAGGTTCGACTTGAAATAACCAAAGACTCTAACTATGCTGAGATCAGGATTATTGATAACGGCAGCGGAATGGATCAACGATTTATCGCTGAGCGGCTCTTCAAACCCTTCGACACCACCAAAGGGAATGCCGGCATGGGCATTGGCGCGTATGAAGCGCGCGATTACGTTTTAAAAAGCGGAGGCCAACTTCAAGTTGACAGTACGCCCGGAGTCGGCACCACGTTTACGATTTACCTACCATTAGCAAAGCGGATTTCCGCTCAACCAGGGCATAATGACTGAATCCAAACTTCTACTGATCGTCGAAGACGATCCAGGCCTGCAAAAACAACTGAAATGGAGTCTAGAACAGTACGAAATTGTACTGGCAAGCAATCGAGAGGAAGCAATCGCCGCCTTGCGCCGCCACACACCTAGCGTCGTCACTCTCGACCTTGGTTTACCACCAGATCCAACCAATGCGAGTGAAGGCATCGCCACGTTACGGGAAATGTTGGCTCTAGCGCCGTCGACTAAAATTATCGTCGTAACCGGTAACGACGACCGCAGTAACGCCATTCAAGCCGTTGCACTCGGCGCTTACGATTTTTATCAAAAACCGATAGACCCCGATGTACTTGGACTGATAATCGAACGAGCTTTTCAACTAGACGCTCTGGAGCGCGGGTATCAGGAGCTGAAACAACAAAAGCCATTGCACGGAATCATCGCCACTAGCCCGCAAATGCAATCCGTGTTGCGAATGGTGGAAAAAGTGGCGCCGACGCAAGCGACCGTGCTATTGCTGGGCGAAAGCGGCACCGGCAAGGAAGTCTTGGCAAGGACGGTGCATAGACTAAGCACGCGCGCCGATCAACCATTCGTCGCGGTGAATTGTGCCGCGATTCCGGAAACGCTGCTGGAAAGCGAATTGTTCGGTTACGAAAAAGGCGCATTCACCGGCGCGGTCGCGCAAACCAAGGGGAAAATTGAATACGCGCAGGGTGGCACGTTTTTTCTCGACGAAATCGGCGACCTGCCGTTCGCCTTACAGGCCAAACTATTGCGATTCATACAGGAGCGGGTCATAGAGCGACTGGGCGGCAGAAAAGAAATCCCGGTAGACGTCCGAATTATCTGCGCCACCCATCGTCATCTGCCGGATTTGATCGAACAAGGTCAATTCCGTAGCGATTTGTATTACCGCCTTAGCGAAATTGCCGTCGATATTCCGCCATTGCGTAAGCGTGAAGGCGACATCATCGCTATCGCCACCGCTTTGCTGCAACGCTACTGCCGCGAAAATAGCCGAAAGGAAAAGCATTTCTCGCAGGACGCGGCGCAAGCACTCGAAGCCTACGCCTGGCCGGGCAATATTCGAGAGATGGAAAACAAAATCAAACGGGCGGTGATTTTGTCGGACAGCAATTTCGTCACCGCCGAGGAACTGCAACTCGGATCGACAACCGACAAATCCATGCCTCTAAATCTCAAAGCGGTCAGAGAAGCAGCGGAAACCGTCGCGATCAACCGGGCGCTGTCCTATACCGACCATAACGTTTCGGAGGCCGCGAAACTGTTGGGCGTCACTCGACCCACGCTTTACGGGTTATTCGAAAAATACGGAATCCCCATAGCAGCCCGTAGTCAAAGCGACGAGTAGTCGTCCAAGGCAATGATTCCGAGCGGCATTTTGCCGCGCGGAGTCATTCTATAGCTCCATTACCACTGCGATTCGCCGGTCTCCGGATCGTACATTTCATGAAACACCTTATGCCGGTTGGCTATCAGCTCGTCGATGCTGGGAGAATTACTCATTGCGCGCTGAATAGCCAGTTTCATCGCCTCGTAGTTCGTCCGATACAAGTCCTTACGATCCAGATTGGGGTTGGTTGCACACGAGGGATCAATCCAGATCATCGCGACAATACACAGTTCATTGGCTTGCAAACGCGGAATGACGCCATCCGCAACGCTATCGATCACCGCGTCGGCGACGGCCGACTGCACCGGCCCGCCAAATAAATTGACGTAAGCGGAGGACTTGATCGTCACTTTGGGCACCATAATCGTCGCCGGCCGCACTTGTTGGTTTGTTGCCCTGATTGCGAACATCCGGGTATGGCCCTCGGTCTGGCCCATCAAATTGGCGAAAGCATGGCCGGCCGGCCCTTTGACGTCGCCAAGCAGTATTTCCGGCATCGCGTCCGTACCTTGGCCCTCGCTGGAAAATACCGTGGCTTCGCCGGTTCTAAACCAATATGAATCTGACATGGTGAGTCCTTGTGGGTGATTGCGAAAGCCGGCATTCTATGCCGCCCGCAACCGCCCGGCAATAGCCGCTACCAAGGAATCAGGGCTCCGAACGCTTACGCAACAATTGCAGGCACTGGCGGTTGGCCGCCAAATCCAATGCGCTAAAGTCATCGTCGGTGGTCAGACGCGGATTGGCCCCGGCGTCGAGCAATTGAGCAACCACGGCGTGTTTGCCGGCCGATGCCGCGTAGATCAACGCACTTGAACCGCTGGGATTTTGATAATCGATGGCGATACCGGCTTGCAACAGCAACTCGATACATTCCGCGGAATCGGCAAAACAAGCGGCCCACAACGCGTTATTGCCATAGGCATCCAAAACCGCCAAATCGGCGCCCCGCTCCAGAAGATACGCCAGCACGTCCGGCCTACCGTGGCGGGCAGCCAAGATCAACCCGTACTCGCCCCGGCCATTGACCGGTTCGACCGGCGGAATTGCAAAACCATTTTTCTCCAACCATTCAGCGATTTCAGTTGTCGGACTCATTTATACCTCGCTTATACTAGCGACGGCCGGGACAACAACGACAGATGCCCGATTCCTTGGCGACGCAAGCCCTCCAACAGCTCCAAACGTGCCGCCTCGCCCTTGCCGCGCAGATAGCGTAACTCGGCAACGGTCAATAACGTAATCGCCACCAAGGCCACCGGTCCTCCCGGCAGCATTGCCACGGCATCAAGCCCAGCCGGTAGCGACAACAGCGCGCCAACGCGACCGCGACCGTCCTTGATGTGTTCGATATTGAATTCGATCGATAAAGGCTCGCCCGCCAACAATTTCTCGCAAAGTACCGGATAGCCGGCCAGGGTATGGCTGACCTCGGCGGTCAACGGAAATAACCAAGTGTCGGCCAACGCAGTTAGCGGGCGCCCCTCGGCCAGTCCGACATCCGGGCTTTCGATAAAGACCTCCAGGCCCAAGCCGGTTTCCGGCCGATCGCGTTCGACCCACGGGTCGGACAGGCCATCGGAAATCACACAGGCGTTGACACCATGCCGAGCCGCCAGCCAAGCGGCGCCGGCCGGCCATTCCGGCCCATCGCTCATTGGCCCCATTAACGAGGTCAACGACGCGACTTCCGATCCGAACAAACGGCCGATCAAAGCCTGTCTCGCCTCGCTCGCCAACCGCAACCGGTCGGCATAGGTTAAACCCACGACAAATTCAGCGTTCATTTCACTACCTGCTCGGCGCACCGCGCCTGCCATCGTTCCCGAGCCATCAATGCAACCTCCTCGTCCGGATCGTCCATCATCCGTTGCAATAGTTCGCCATCGGCCCGCAAGACCACCTCGTACCGCACGGTCCAGTCCGGATCGTCGGCCATCATCGTCAAATCGTCGATCTCCATGCGCTGCGCCACGATGCGGCGAATGCCCACTTCATGGTCCTCGGCCATCAGACCGAGACTGACGCTGGGAATACGCTCGGCGACGGTACGCCGGACTTCGGTATCGGCATCGGCCACCAAGCGAAACAAGCGCCCCTCGGGCAGACGCTTGGCAACATAGGCCCGCACCAAGTAATCCGGGTCGTCCGCCATCAACTCCAACTGCGCTTCCGGCAACCGGTCGGCGACCGTGACCCTCACTTCTCGATCGCTGTCATTGCGTAGCTCCAACAACCACTCCAGTGGAACCCGGTAGGCCAAAACCCGCCGTACCGCCTCATCGGGATCGGCCAACAGCGGCCGCAACAAATTGGTCGGCAGATAGCGGGCGGCGATGGCCCGTCGCTCCCAAAATGCATCTTGCATGTAGTCGCGGGCCAACGCCGGATGCAATTTAAAAAACCGGTCGATTTGCCGACCACTTTCCGCCATGATGCATATATCGCCGGGCTTGCAAGCACCCTGGGCCAACAAGGTGCTCCGATATGCGCAAGCGTTGCAGTCGGCCAACGGCGTCAGGTCTGGTTCCCGCGCTTCCGGTGAGTGGGCGGCCATCGCTTAAGCCGCCTCGGCCCTGACGGGCAACAGTTCCGGCGTTACTTGCGACAGCCAAACCCGTATCCGCTCGTCGGTCAAATGCGGTTGCGTCCGTTGATCGAGCACCAAACCGACAAACTGACCATCGACGATCGAATCGGAATGCTCGAATTGATAACCCTCGGTGCTCCAGCGCCCAATGACGTCGGCGCCGTACCCGCGAAACACGCGGTATAGTTGAATCAACGAGCTGGCAAACCGCGACGCATAGCGCTCCTGATGTCCAAGCCCGAACAACGCGATGCGCTTGCCGGTCAAATCGCAATTGGCCAACTGCGGCACGAACTCCTGCCAACTGCGCTCCTGGCAGCCGACGGCCATGCCGGGCAAATCGCCGATGCCGTAACTGGGGGTGCCCAGGATCAGCGCGTCGTATTGCAGCAAATCCTCCAGGCTGGCGCGATTGACGTTCTTCGGCTTGTCCGCCAGCTCGTCACCCAGCAGACTGTAAATCTTCTTTGCCACCAACCGGGTACTGCCGGTATCGGTCCCGAAAAAAATGCCGATTTTGCCCATAAATCACCTGTAGACGAATTTGCGGAGGAATGGCTTTTAGCCTTTCCGCAATTCTCAGCAAATTTCGATCCAGAAACAAAACCCCAATCCCCGACATTTTTTACCAGTACTTTCAATAATATAAAACCACCCACTCGCCCCGGCGGTTGAGCTCTTTGAAGGTATGGCTACAATTGCCCGGAAACTGGCGAGATTGCCACACAGCCGAACAACCCGCCGGTTAGCGAATTACAATCCCGCTTCTCGCGGACGCAAGTTGTCCAAACCGCTGCCGTCCGCCAATCCGAGGCAGGCCGCCGCGCTCACGACCGCGCTTTCAAGACAAAAAGGGAGATTGATCCATGGCGATTTTGCGTTGCAGCGCTTGCGCTTATCTAAGAGAGGTGCCTGCGGAACATGTCGGAAAGACCGTCAAATGCCCGGTGTGCGAAAAACCCGCCGCGATCCACGACACGCTAGGCTTCGTGACCGGTTTGATCGACAAGTACAGCGCGCTTTTGAGCAAGTACCGAGCCCTGGAAGCGTTACAAGCCGAACCGCCGGCCACCGACCGCCGTCCGCCAAAAGTCGCGGATCTGGATTTACACAATACGGCGGTGATGAGCCAAAGCACCCAATACCAACCGATCGTCCGTTGGTTCGAGCGCAAGGGCGTGCAAGTGGAAGTCAACCACGACGCTCTCGATACCCAAGGTTTTTTCGACGAAGTCGCGGTGGAACTTGGGGATCAACTGGCGACGCTGGGCGAACTGCTCGATAAAATCCGCAAGGCGCAGCGCAACGACTACGGCTCGGTAACGATGAATTTAAGCAATCACAGTCAGAATCAAATCAAAATCGTCACCGGCTTTTGCAAATCGCTTTACGACTTCTCGTTCGTCGCCAAATATTTCTACAACAAAAACGAAAAGCGCGTGCATCTGACCTTACAAACCGCGCCGGCCATCGTCAACTTTTTCAACGGCGAGTGGTTGGAATGGTATGTGTTCATGAAACTGCTGAAACATTGCTACGACGGCAACGGCCTGTTTTCCTGCCTCCGCAATTTTACGATCCGCTTCGCCAACGAAGACCAATACGAAATCGACGTATTTTTCCTGATTAACAGCCGCATTCCGGTGTTCATAGAATGCAAATCCGGCGAATTCAGGCCCTTCATCGACAAGTACGGCAAAATGCGCCGCCGCCTCGACATCGATAAAAACCACTTTTTGCTGCTGGCATTGGGCACCAGCGACGAGCAAGTCGCCGGGCTGACTAAAATGTACGACATCACCTTTGTCAACGAAACCAACTTCATCACGCACATCAGCGGCTTGATGACGCCATAGCATCAACGCCCCGCCGCATCGCCGACCGGCGCCGCAAACGCGTCGGACACCAATTGGCCGACATTGGCACCGGTCAGCGCATTTAAAAACGCCACCAGTTCGGTCACTTCGCCATCCGTCAACGCCAGCGGCCGTATGGCCGGCGCCAAGTTCTCGTTGGCGATGCCGCCCCGATTATAAAAGCGCACCACCTCCTCCAAGGTCGCCAGCGAACCGTCGTGCATATACGGCACGCTCAACGCCACATTGCGTAATGACGGGGTTTTGTAAGCCCAGCGGTCGGCAGGGTTCTGGCTGATTTCGTAAAAGCCCAGGTCGCTGGGTTTTTCGCTGCGCACGCCGGACAAATGCCGGCTTTCAACATCGACGAACATCCCCGGCGCCACTTGCACGCGTTGTATGTCCGGCGCTTTTTGCATGGATTCCGCGTAGCCAATCCCGGTGTTGTGGCGTTTTTGATCGGTAAACAGCGCGGACTTGTCTCCCACGGGATGACACCCGCTACAGCCCGCCTTACCGGTAAACAACGCGAAACCGCGCTTGGCAGCGTCGTCCAGAGCCTCCGGGTGCTTGCCGAAATACCAGCGATCGAACGGTGAATCGGCGGCATTCAGCGTACGTTGGTAGCTGGCCAAGGCTTGGCCAATGGTTTCCATGGTCGGCCGTTTATGAAAAGCCTTTTCGAACAGTCCTAGGTAATCGGCGGCGGCTGTGATTTTGTCGATGACATAACCGATCGACGGATTCGCCATTTCGTTATGCGCCAGCAGCGGCCCCCACGCTTGCTGCTCCAAACTGTTTTCGCGGCCGTCGTGGAACAAGAGTTGGGCGTAGCCCACGTTGTAGAGCGAGGGCGCGTTACGGCGTACGCTCCGCCCTTCCACGCCGACTGCCGTCGCCATTTCGTTATTGCTGAAGCCTTGTTCCGGGATATGGCAGATCGCACAAGAAAACGTGTTGTTCAGCGACAAGCGCCGGTCGTAAAACAGCTTGCGGCCCAGCGCTATCTTGGCTGGCGTCAGCGGGTTGTCTTTGGGCACCGGCAATCTCGGCAGACCTAGCGGCGGCTGTTGCGCGAACGTCAGCAAATTAGCCGGCTGGCCGCGCCGTTGCGCCAGCGCCAAGGAGCGAGTTTGGTAATCGGCTTGCTGGTAATTTTGCTTATTGTCGCCGGGTTGAAACAACACTTCGGGATCGGCTGCTCGCTCCGCGATTTTCGGTTTAGCATCGGCCAGCAAGGTCTTGACATCGTTGATCAACGTCTCGGCATGCAGGAAATCCACGCTATAAATATTACGGACGTTTTTGTCTTTATCGATCAAATACACCCGCAGCAAATGCGAAAATGTGCCGGTGAATTGGCCTTTGTCGTCGTAGACTTTTTGTACGGTTTGCTGGTAACCATTCAGGATGGGCTGCAAAGCCGTTTCGTCGCGGGTGGTCAGAAACTGCCAGTCGAAATCGCCGGTTTTAAAACCTTCGCCGTAGTGGTGCATCATTTCCGGCGTGTCTTGCGTCGGGTTAAAGCTGAGCGTCAGTAATCTGAGTTTGCCGGCCAATTCCGGCTGCTTTTGCAATTGCCGGCTGATTTTGTGCAGCACCTGGGTGGCCAGCGGGCAGCCGTTGACATCGCTACAGGCGGCGTAGATGAAGCTGAGCAACACCAGTTTGTCGCCCATCAAATCGTGGAGGTGCTTGGGTTGGTTGTTGGCGGTTACTACTTCGCCGTCCGCTGCCGTCTGAATACTCGGCAACCGGTAGGAACCGGGCACCGCAAGTTTAAAAGCGAGACCGGCACGACCGAGAGCAGGTGTTTGCCGGTCCGGCGAATCGGCAAAGCTCGGAGCGGTCGCCAGCAAAGCGATCAACCCCCATAAAAAGCTGAATTTCATCACGGCGGATTCCGTTGGCGAAATTGAACGACACTTTCGTCAAGACCAACAGCTTCCGCCGATCCGCGTCGTAGCAGCGGGATCGGCGGATACCCTGGCTTAGTGACGACCTCTTCGGTGTTTTAGCCCCCCGCGCGAGCTACCTCGTCGGCTTGCCGTACAAAGCATAAGCGCCAAACCGCATTTGATGCGCCCTACCCAGCTTCTCTTTTGTAAAATCAACGGAGAACTGCTCGGTCAACTTGCTGCCATCCCAGCTATACGCCTTGAAGAATTGCTCATTGTCCGCGCCTTTCTTGTCCCAATTCGCCAACAGCGACGAGGTGTAATACAAACGTTTGCCGTCCCAGCTGGACGACACCATATTCACCTGCGCGCCGATTTTTTGCTCAAACACTTGTTTGGGGTGGAACGGGTCGCTGATGTCGAAGCGACGGGTTTTGCCATCCATGAAGGTGTTAACCCACAAGGTTTTGTCGTCACTGGAGATGGAAATGTCTACCGGCAGCGGGATTTTGGCCGGTTCGCCGATGTCGGCGACGTCCTTGGCTTGCCATTCGCCTTTGTCGTCTTGATGAATCAGCCAGATTTTCGAGGTCAACGCGGTGCTGGTGAAGCAGTAGTTATGATCTTCCGCCCAGGCGCAACGGATTTCCAGGGGCGCGCCGGGTACGTCGAAGACTTTTTTCGGTTGGCGGCTGTGTAAATCCCATTGCACCACGGTGTTACCAAAGCGTTTCATCGCTTCCGGGTCGGCCAACATTTTGCCGAAGTCCATCATGTAGTTCGACCAACCGGTAAACGACGAGGTCAGCATCAAGTTTTTACGCGGCAATACCCGTACGTCGTAGTTATAGCCGTCGGCGTATTTACCGGATTTGATCGCGCCTTCCAGGTTGCTGTCGGTCGGCAGCCAGTAGGTGGCGATGTAATCGCCGGCGTTGCTGTATTCCACAATCGCGGTGCGGCCGCCATGGTCCTTGTTATTGGACAGGCCGGTGATGATCATCCGGCCCGGCAAGGCGTACAAACTGTGCGGGCCGACCACGCCGCCACTCTTGGCGACGAAATCAGTGATGGTTTTGCTGAGTTTGGGTTTGGCGGGGTCTGTAGACACGTCGAAGATGAATATCTTGTTGGTATCCAGACCGCCCGCCCACAGAAATTTGCGGTCGTCGGTAAAGTCGGAATGATGGGCTTCGTTACGGCCGCCGACTGACAGACTGCCAATCACCTTGCCGTACTGTTTGGATTTAGGATTGACGTCGACGGTGACCAGTTTGTCCTGTTCGTCGCCGACGCCCTCGGCGCCCAAGGTCCAGATGTACACAAAATCTTCCTGGCCGGTGATTTTCGCCATGTACGGCGAGGCGCAGGTTTCGTCGGCGCTGGCCGACAGGCTGGCGGTGCCGAGCATCAGCGCGGCGGTAAAGGTGCTGAGTTTAAATGTCATGGTGTTCTCTCCCCAGAGTGTTTTTATTGTGGGTTCACCCGTGGGATGTGCCAACGTTAGGAGGCGCATCCTACAGAGACTTTTATCATGGTTCCCACGCTCCAGCGTGGGAACCCGGCTTTGGACGATCTAGCGTCCTCGAACCGCTGGAGCGGTTCAGGATGCATTCCCACGCCGGAGCGTGGGAACGATAATCCTGCGGAGTTCAATCGCCCGTGGTCGGGTCGATGATGGTGGTAATTTGTTCGATGCGATTGGCCGGAAAACCGCCCTGCTCGGCGTGTTCGCGAATCGCTTGTTCGCTGTCAGCGATATAGATGCAATACACCTTGTCGCCGGTCACATAGCTGTGCAGCCATTGGATGCGCGGCCCCATCTCGCGCAGTACGCCGCAAGACTTTTGGGAAATGCCTTGCAGCTCGGCTTGCGTCAGCTGGCCGGCACCGGGAATGTCGCGTTCGATAATGTATTTGGGCATGATGACCTCCTAATAAATGACCGGTCGTCTAATTTGCCGGCGTTAAAAAATGCTGCCGGGTGGGCAGCGGATTGTTTGGTCAAAGTAGTTTGTAGGCTGGGTAGAGCGAACGCGAAACCCAGCTGAAAGCCTTATCACAGCTGGGTTTCATTGCATTCAACCCAGCCTACGCACTGAACGTATGAAGTGCATCCTACGGGCGACAAGACTCGCAATACTCTTCTAATTCTTTGATACGTTTGTTAATTTGCTCAGCCCTGCAAGAGTGCCGCATTTCTTCTAATGTGAAATGAGCAGAGGTAGAGAATTTATTTACAATCGCGGCACAATGAGCTTCTGAATACTTTAACCAAGCCCTCTGAGCAATAATCGTGAATTCTCGTTCCTCCTTTGTTCCTTTATCTGGATAGTCACTAAGCAACTTCCGATACACTTCGTTTAGGCGCTTATCGGCTTGGTTAGCAATATATTCGGCATGATAAGCAGCGCAAAATTCATCGCTTGGATTGGGACAAACCCAGTTCTCAGCTTTACATTGCAAAGAAAGCAGTAGCACAAACATTAAAATATATATTCTCATCCAAACAATCCCTTATTAATTCACGAACTATTTGTTTTACACCCGAAAATAATCATCCAGTACTTAGACTGGGTAGAGCGGCAGCAAAACCCAGCTGGGCACTAAAGCAATTTAACCAACGTCGCGACGACCGCAATCGCGACCGTCATTAATCCGCCCAACTTAATGATCAAGCGATATTCCAGTTCCCGCATATCCCGTTGCAGATTGTATTCAAGCTCTTTGAGGTCGCGCTGTAAATTACGCTCAGACTCAAGCAAATCATTTTTGGTAGCCAACTTATCTTGAATCAAGCGTGCTTGTTCAGCAGCGAAGACTTCGGCTTGCTCTTCGGCGAAACCCACCGCCTTCAACTTTTTGACGAAACTGTGGGTATCGAAAGTAATTGTGGTCATAAGTCGCTCCTGTTTTCAGCCGGTTCGGGATTATCGGGTTAAGCCTGAAGCGAGCGCAAGCTCCGTGAATCAAACTCTAAAATAATCATCCAACAACTCCCGACAAACCGCCTGTAACGGCTCCACCGATTGTTCGACTTTCATTCGCAACAGGGCTCCCTGCCAACCGTTCAGCATCAAATCCGCCATGCTTTTCGCGGATTTGTCGGTACGCACCTTGCCTTCTTGTTGTCCGCGTTCCAATGCGGTTTTCTGCAAATCGGCGTAGCGGCCGACCGCATCCAGCAAGGCATCGCGGCACAGCGGGCTGGTGTCGCCGATTTCGCCCATCAGATTGCCGAGCAGGCAACCGCCCTTGAAACCGGTCTTGGCAACTTCTTCGATCAATTCGCTGTAGTACGCCTTTAGCGCGCCCAGGCCGTCCAACTCGGGGTTTTGCAGATGCCCGGTCAGACGGACGATGAAAGGCTCGATGTAATGATGGATCGCTTCGGCGGCGAAGCGTTCCTTACTCTCGAAATAGGCGTAAAACGAGCCCTTGGGAATTTGCACGGTGTCCAGGATCTCTTTCAGGCCGGTGGCGTGATAGCCTTTTTCCAGCAGCAAGCTGACGCCCTGCTCGAGCAATCGATCTTTTTTAATTTGTTTCGGCTTTAGAGATGGCATGGGTATATTATGTGACCGGTCGTCTAATTTGTAAATCAGTTTTTTCTAATACTCTTCCAGACCGCCCCAGCGCCCGGTAAAAACCGGCCGAGCGGCGCCGGAGTAGCGATTTTTCGGCCTTGATATGCTATGTTGGCAGCCTGTTCCTTTTTTAACGGTAAGCCCAGCAACATGAGCATCAAATCAGACCAGTGGATACGCAAAATGTCCGAGCAACACGGCATGATAGAGCCGTTTCAAGCCGGCCAAATTCGCGAATCCGCTCAAGGCCGGATCATTTCCTACGGCACCTCCAGCTACGGCTACGACGTGCGCTGCTCCAACGAATTCAAAATTTTCACCAATATCAACTCCACCATCGTCGATCCCAAGGATTTCGACGAGGGCAGCTTCGTCGACGTCAAATCCGACATCTGCATCATTCCGCCGAACTCGTTCGCGCTGGCGCGCACCGTCGAATATTTCCGAATTCCGCGCGACGTGCTGGTGGTTTGCCTGGGCAAATCGACTTACGCGCGCTGCGGCATCATCGTCAACGTCACGCCGCTGGAGCCGGAATGGGAAGGCCACGTGACCTTGGAATTCTCGAATACCACGCCGCTGCCGGCCAAAATCTACGCCAACGAAGGTGTCGCGCAAATGCTGTTCTTCGGCGGCGACGAAGTTTGCGAAACCTCCTACAAGGATAGGGGCGGCAAATACCAGGGACAAACCGGCGTAACTTTACCCAAGGCCTGAGCCCGACCGTTCCGACTCACCCAGCCCGGCACCGATATGACCCAATCCAGTAGCGACGCGTTAGACCAATATTACCGTCAAGTCCACGACATCATACTCAGCCGGCAGAACTGGATCAGCGGCCTGCTGCCGGCCAGCACCGCCGTCACCGTACACGGCAACTATACCGACGCCTGGGTCAGGGATAACGTTTATAGCATTCTGGCGGCTTGGGGGTTGGCGCTGGCTTATCGCAAAAACGGCGAAAATCCGGAACGCGCTTATCTGCTGGAGCAAAGCGTCGTCAAACTGATGCGCGGGCTGCTGACCGCGATGATGCGCCAGGCGCCGAAAGTCGAGAAGTTCAAGCATAGCCAGGACCCGCTCGACGCGCTGCACGCCAAATACAATACCCAGACCGGCGAAATCGTGGTCGCCGACAACGAATGGGGCCATTTGCAGCTCGACGCCACCTCGTTGTTTTTATTGATGCTGGCGCAAATGATCGCATCGGGGCTGCGCATCGTGTACAGCGTGGACGAAGTCAATTTCGTGCAGAATCTGGTGCATTACGTCAGCCGCGCCTACCGCACGCCGGATTACGGCATTTGGGAACGCGGCAACAAGATGAACCACGGCATCGCCGAATTGAACGCCAGTTCGATCGGCATGGCCAAGGCGGCGCTGGAAGCGATGTCCGGCTTCAATCTGTTCGGCAAGGACGGCGGCCAAACCGCGATCATCCATGTCGTCGCCGACGACATCGCCCGCACCCGAATTACGTTGGAATCGCTGTTGCCGCGCGAATCGATTTCCAAGGAAGTCGATTCGGCGGTACTCAGCATCACCGGCTTTCCGGCGTTCGCGGTCGATAATGCCGCGCTCCGCGAAAAAACCGAAAACCTCATCGTCGAAAAGTTGCAGGGCCGTTACGGCTGCAAGCGTTTTCTGTTGGACGGCCACCAAACCGTCATCGAGGACCACAAGCGCCTGCATTACGAACCCAGCGAGCTCAAGCAATTCATGGACATCGAATGCGAATGGCCGCTGTTTTTCGCGTATTTGCTGCTTAATCGCTTGTTCGCCGACGACACCGACGGCGTGCGCGACTACCGGCGCCGTTTGGAGCACTTATTGGTGGAGCGCAACGGCCAATGGTTGCTGCCCGAGCTGTATCTGGTGCCGGAGCCGGCGATCGTTGCCGAGAAGCGCCACCCCCACAGCCAACAACGTGTACCCAACGAAAACGTACCGCTGGTGTGGGCGCAAAGTCTGTTTATCCTGGGCTGTCTGTTGCAGGACGGCTTGGTCACGCTGGACGACATCGATCCGCTGGGCCGCTACAAATCCACCCGCCTGTATAACCGAACGCCGTTGCGGGTCGCGCTACTGGCCGACAGCGAAACGGTACAAGCCGACTTGCACGCGGCCGGTATTGTCTCGCAAACGCTCGGCGAAATCGCGCCGATACAGGTACGCGAGGCCAGCGAACTGGCGGCGGCCTACACCCAAGTCGGGCGCAACGATCGCATCGGCTTGACCGGCCGGCCGCTGCGCCAATTGCGCAGTTTGGCGACCTCTCGGCTTTATCTGTTGGCCGGCGAACCGCTACTGTTCCTGCCGCAATTCATGAACCAACAAGGCTTTTATATCGCGATGGACAATCGCTTGTTGATTCAGCGCTTGCGCATGGAGCTGACGTATCTGGCGCACCACTGGGACAGCCCCGAACCGCCAATCTTCGTCATCAACGTCAAGGACAACATGCTGCACGGCGCCGATCGCGAAATGTTGCTGGATTTCATCCAGCAGATCGGCTCCGGCAAGCTGGCCGACATTCAGGTCAGACTGGGCATGCTGACCGAATTCGCGGCGGACTCCTGCCGGGAAAAAATCGGTTATCTGCACGATTTTCGCTTCTCCGAACCCCGGCGCGACGACGCCGAGCGCCCCTGCGCCCATGCCATGCCGCACGACGCGGCCATGCCGCAAGCGTTGGACAGCTATACGCTGACCGCCTGGGAAATCGGCGACGACAGGTTTTTACTGGAGCAACTCAGCAGCAACGGCAATCCGTATGCGCAACTCGAAGCCTTGAGCTTGCTCGGCGGCCGCCACGGCCTGGACCATCCGGTGCGCTTGGCCGGCCAGGAGTATCCGGTGCGCGACTTGCTGGAAGAGGTTTACGCCCGCGCCGGTGACCACCACGTTTGGTATATCGTGCGGCGCGCGGCGGGCATTCTGGGCAAGTACGACATCAACCTGGAACAAGCGGCGACCGACATCCTGGTCCGCCAGCACGGCTTGACCGTCGGCCGCGCCTACAGCGGCAAGGCCACGTTGCGGCGACCGACCGATTCCTGGGAAATTCTGCAAATCATCCGTAGCTTTAACAGTCAGGACAGCAACCAACACATCGTCATCCAGGAATTGATCATTTATCTGGGCATGCTGATCAAACTCAAGCCCGAGCTGTTCGCCGACATGCACACGATTCGGGTTGGCCATATTCTGCAGCTGATCGTGGCCCGGCAAAAACGCGCCAGCCAAGTTTCGCTGGACCAAGCCTTTACCGAAGTATTGGGCTTACCGCCGCATCGTTTGGTGGAACTGCTGCGGGAAACCCTGGAAGATTACGGCAATAGCCAAACCCAGCTGGGCTTGGTGGAAACCCTGCATTACGACGGCGCGCAACGCGACTTGAGCTCGGCCCGCTTCCCGGCAACGATGAATCCCAATCGCGGCGACTCCGAGGACTGGTACGACTGGCGCGAACGCCAGGGCAGCGTAGGCCGGGAAAACGACGCCTTCTTCGCCGGGGTTTGGACGGTGTTGGAGCGTTGCCAGGGCCTGATGATAGGCGAAAAAATCAACGGCATGCGCCGGCTAGACAGCGAAACCACGCTGTCGCAGATGACGCCGGGCGAGCAAACCTTTAAATTGCACGTCAACCATGTACTCAATAAAATTCAGGCGCCGGTCTATCGGCAACTGACCGCCGAAGCGCTACGGGCGTTGGGATCGATTTTCCGGGACAATCCGGCACTGCGGGTGGACGATACGATAGTGACCGACATTTTGATTGGGCACGCGGTCCGGATTTGCTGGCTGCAAGACCATCCGGACCATCGCGACCATTACGAAGATTACGTGTCGCTGGCATGGCAGGCCTTTTATCAACTGCCGCCCCACGCCGTTGCCAACGGCATTCTCGATGCCCTGATGCATCTACTCGACACGCCAAACGTTCAGTGAGGACCGATATGATTTTAGCCGGCGACATCGGCGGCACCAAAACGGTGCTGGCCTTAATCGAACCCCAAGCCGACGGCACGTTGCACAGCGTGCGCGAACAAACCTTCGCCAGCCGCGAATTCCAGGATTTCGCGGAAATTTTGGACCTCTTTCTTACCGATCAACCACAGCCGACGGCGGCCTGCTTCGGCGTCGCCGGGCCGGTAGTCCAACAACGCTGTAAGACCACGAACCTCCCTTGGCTACTGGACGGCCCCAGCTTGCAACTCAAGCTAGGCACTCAACAGGTGAAACTGCTTAACGATTTGGAAGCCATGGCTTTGGGCATGCTGCACCTGCCGCCGGAAGACTTCGCCGAGCTGAATCCGGCCGCCGAAACGCAATCCGGCAATATCGCGGTGATCGCGGCCGGCACCGGCCTGGGCGAGGCGGCATTGTATTGGGATGGCCAACGTTATCACCCCATCGCCACCGAAGGCGGACACAGCGACTTGGCACCGCGAACCGAGCAACAGGATCGATTGCTGGCCTATTTGCGCGGACTGTTCCTCGACCACGTCAGTTGCGAGCGGGTGCTGTCCGGGAACGGCTTCAGTCATTTATACGATTTTCTGCTGGCCGACCGCTTCGCGCCCGCCTGTCCGGCGATTCCCGCCGCGCACGCCGAATCGGAATTGGACCGCAACGCGCTGATTTCGCGCCTGGGCGTGGGCGGCGAAGACCTGCTCTGCCAAGAAGCGACCCGTTTATTCGCCGAACTTTACGGCGCCGAGGCCGGCAATCTGGCTTTGAAGTTCCTGGCGACGGGCGGCGTGTTTATCGGCGGCGGGATCGGCCCGAAGATTCGCACGGTTCTGGAATCGGGCGAGTTTCTACGCGCATTCACCGCCAAGGGCCGCTTTGAACCACTGTTAGCCAAAATACCGGTGAAACTCGCGCTGAATCCGCGGGTGCCGCTGATCGGCGCCATGCATTATTTCACCGATTTGCCTGGCAAGCCTTAATTGAGGCCGCCTTGTGGCCGGCGCTTAACCGGCGCGCGGCGCGGCGTCGGCAATCGGCACTATCAGACCGCGAGGTTTATTGTTAAGATCGATGCGTAACTGTCGTTCGCAGGGCTCGGCTAGCCGAAATCGACCTAAACCAAAGTGCTGACATGGCCCACACCAGATCCAAGCTCGAACACTCCCTATCGCTGCTCAAGGCGACATTAGACGCCACCGCGGATGCGATTCTGGTAGTCGATGCGGCTGGCCGCGTCATGCAATACAACACTGAATTCGCCCGTATGTGGCAAATTCACCGGGAATTGCTGGATGCGGACATCCAGACCGCGCCGCTTTGCCTGATCCTGGACGGCGTGGATTTGCAAGACGACGCGGAAGCCCGATGGTTCGAAGTCCGGCGCGATCCGGAACGGCGAGGTTGCGACGAGCTGGTATTGAACGACGGCCGAATCATCGAACGCCACCAGATGATCGAATATCGCGATGGCATCGCGGTTGGACAAATTTGGCATTTTCGCGATATCACCGAACGCAAGGCCTCGCAAACGCCGTTGGCGCAATTGAGCTTCGGCATGGATCAGATGCGCGATGCCGCTTATTTGATCGACGATGATGCGCGAATCATCTACGCCAACCGCCATGCCTGCCTGGAACTGGGCTACAGTCGCGAGCAATTGCTCAATATGCGGGTGGGAGACGTCGACCCCGCGCATACCGGCGCGATTTGGCGATCCCATTGGCGGGCACTGAAAGCATCCGGCTCGATTACCTTGGAGACCCTGCATCAAACCAAAGACGGCCGTTTGTTTCCAGTCGAAGTCGTCGCCAATTTTTTCGAATACGCCAATGCCGGTTACAACTTGGCGATCGCCCGGAATATCAGCGAACGCAAGCGCATCGAAGAAGTCTTGCAGCAAGCGGCGCTGATTTACCAAAACAGTAGCGAGGCCATGCTGCTGGCGGATGCCGAGGGACGTATCCTCGCGGTCAATCCGGCCTTCACCGAAATCACCGGCTATCGCCGCGAGGGGATTGAAGGCCAATCCATCGATATCCTCAATACCGGCGACCACCGCAAAGCCATGTGGCAGAGCATCCGCAAATCCGGATATTGGCAAGGCGAGGTTTGGGATAGAACCCAGTCGGGCGACAGATACGCAAAATGGCTGACCGTGAACGCCATCAAGGATTCGGAGGGGCGAATATTTCGCTTGGTGGTCCTGTTTGCCGACATTACCGAAAAGAAACAGGCCGAGAACCTCGTTTGGCAGCAGGCCAATATCGACCCGCTAACCCAATTGCCAAACCGGCGTATGTTTCACGACCGCTTGGAGCAGGAAATCAAAAAGGCCGGCCGCGATAAAACCCGGCTGGCGCTGTTCTTCATCGATCTGGATCTGTTTAAGGAAGTCAACGACACGCTGGGACACGACATGGGCGACAAGCTGCTGCAAACCGCCGCCCAGCGCATACAGCTCTGTGTCCGAGATTCCGACACGGTCGCCAGATTGGGCGGCGACGAGTTCACGGTGATCCTGAGAGCGGTCGGCGAACCGTGTAACGTTGAGCGAATTGCCGGCGCCATGCTGGAAAAAATGGCGGAACGCTTCGAATTAGGCGCGGATACCGCCCACATTTCCACCAGCATCGGTATCGCCTTCTATCCGGATGACGCCAGAGACATCAAATCGCTGCTAAAGCATGCCGACCAAGCCATGTATGTCGCCAAAAACCGCGGCCGTAACCAATATTGTTTTTTCATTCCGGCCATGCAGGAAGCCGCCCGGCATCGACTTGGCCTGAGCAAGGACTTGCGCTCGGCTCTGTCCGCCCGGCAATTGACTGTGTACTATCAACCCATCGTCGAATTGAGCAGCAACCGGGTCTGCAAGGCCGAGGCGTTGATTCGCTGGCACCATCCCGAGCGCGGCCTGATCGGCCCAGCCGAGTTCATTCCCATCGCCGAGGAAACCGGCCTGATCAACGCAATAGGTAACTGGCTCTTCGAACAAGCCGCACAACAAGCTCGCAAATGGCGACTCTCGATACATGACGGCTTTCAAATCAGTATCAACAAATCTTCCGTGCAATTTCGCAACGAACGCGAAAATCACCAAGCGTGGCTCGAAAAATTGACTCAATTACAGTTGTCGGGCCAACACATCGTCGTCGAAATCACCGAAGGCGTGTTGCTGGATAGCGGCAATCGCTTTCAGGATCAGTTGTCCTCGTTTCGCAATGCCGGCATTCAAGTCTCGTTGGACGATTTCGGCACCGGGTATTCGTCGTTGTCTTATTTAAAAAAATACGACATCGATTATTTGAAAATCGACCAGGAGTGCGTTAACAATCTGACCGCCGATCCGGCGAACTTGGCGCTATGCGAGGCCATAATCCTGATGGCGCATAAGCTCGGCATCCGCGTGATTGCCGAGGGCGTGGAATCCAAAGCCCAATGCCAATTGCTAAAAGACGCCGGTTGCGACTTCGGCCAAGGCTTTCTATTCGCCAAGCCGTTGCCGGCGAATATGTTCGAAAGTCGTTTTGCCAGTCAAACCGAGAGAAAAAACTGAGTGAGCGTCGGTGAGTCCGGCTAGCGTATCAGCTAGCCGGCAAAATCTTGAAGAACTTAGTGCGCGGCGTTATAGACTTTCAACATTTCTTTATAGATTTCCAGCGTAGCTTTCAAGGTCGCCGGACCTTCGGCGTTGCCGTTTTCCAATTGCTCACGCGCGGTTTTCAGACGATCACCGGCTTTTTGACGCAACCGTTCGGTTTGCTCGTATCGGAATTCCTTTTGCAATTGACGCACGTCGCTCAGCGCTTTCAGGACTTCGGCCTTGTCGGCACCTTTTTCCACCAACGCAACAGCTTCCTCGACTTTCGCCACCGTGCCTTCAGCGGCGGCGCGAACTTTGGCATCGCCCGCGCTGTTTGCAAATGCCGGAGCGGAAATCGTCGCAGCCATCAAGCACAAAGCCGCCAAAGTTTTTTTAATCGGACTAATCATTATATTTCCTATCTTAATTGTTTAAATTTCCCTAATAAATTTATGTTATTGCCACCCATTTATTAGCGCATATTCAAATGCACCGGCATGCTATCACAGATCAAAGCCACATCGTTAAAACAGAAAAATGACAAACAATAACCACACAAAGCCTAGGCTTAAATATTTCAGAAACTCTATCCAAAAATATCACTCAATCCATTAGAATTTCTATTGTGGAATAAACTCCAAGCTTCCAGATAAAAAGCGACTCGATATAGTTTGACCGAACGGGCAATGGCCGCACCTCCCTTAGCCAGCCATCCAAGCCCCCCATTTCTTCCCAGGTGGCTCCGAACAGGGTCGCGATAGTAAAGGGGCTGCTAGTGGAAACTTTGAGGCAGCGGTTCGAGGCCGAAACGCCAATTCCGACCATCACACCAACTTTTAAGCGCCCCATTCAGGTTTACCGTGCTCGACCAAGCGTTCCTGAAATTTGTGAGCACTCGGTTTCGCTGATTGCCAAAATGCTATTCAGCCGCCACGTATTGTCCGGGCAGGGCGGGACTCTCAAATTGAATACCTTCGGGAAAATAAGCCAACGAATTATTGGCAATTTCTCGAGCGGCCAAAAACTGCGCGTAATAGTTTCTGGACGCAAAACCGAACGCAGGACCGTCATAGGTTTCTATTATCCGGACGAAGTCGCGACCCGCCTGATTTTGAGCTCGTTTCATACCGCCGATACCGTGATTGTACGAGGTCACCGCTGCCGGCCAATCACCAAGCTTAGCGTAGGCATAACTCAGGTAGCGCGCGGCACCGGTCGCGGAGGCAAAGGGATCCAGGCGCTGATCGAAGCGGTCGCCGCTAGGCATAAACGTCTTTGCGGCAGCCTTGGTAAATTGCCACATGCCGACCGCGCCGGCGGAGGATTTCGCCGCCGGTTGAAACGACGACTCGACATGCGGTAAGTAAGCCAGATCTTCAGGCAAACCCGCGTCGCGAAACACTTTACGGAACTGCAGATCGTAGCGGCCGCTGATTTCCATCCCTCTTTTGAAACGCTCGCGAGTTCCGCGCTGCGAGCGTAAACGCTCGGATGCGCCGGCCAATAACGTGGTCAGCGGCCTGCCTGAACTTTCCAAGCGAGCAATCAATTCCCTGTCGCTGTTATTCAATGCCGCGTTATAACGCAATTTTGTTTCCAAACCCGACAGCTGAGATTTCCAATATTCGCGGCGTTGGCTAATCAGGTCTTTTTGCTCGCCGGTCAAACCTTCTCCGACATAGCCCGCCAAAGTCATCACTTCGTAGACAATATCCAGATACCTGTCATCATGAAACGCAACCTGCGACCGCGACCAAACCGCATAGGTATTTCGCCAAAAGCCGACTGCCGGCTCCAATTCCGAAGGTTTTGGAAAAATCCCGGCATACGATTCCGGTTGAAGCGAGGCACGCTGCGGCGGGCGACGCAGCGACTGAGGTTGCTGCTGAACACTGTAGGGCTTGAAGCCGGCCAATTTTTCTTTTTTGACCGAAGGACTGCTACACGCGCTTAACAAAGCGAGCGTTATCAACATTGAGATGAGATGTGACTGAGATCGGCTCATGGAAATTTCGGAATTGACAGTTGCGCAACCGAGGCACGCCAACCCAAAGCGGCGTTCATCGGGATTCTTTGCATTTCAAGGAATAATAGCGCTCATTTCGAAAAATCGTGAAGATTAGATTAAAAAAATGGCCGTTTTTTAACGCAAAATTCGATATACGTTGTCGGACCAGAGCACCAAAGTCAAAAAACCAATCGAGGTCAAGCGCCGCCCAGATAGATACACGTCTCGCACGCCGTCATCTCGGACACTATCAAGGCCCGACCTTTCGTAAATCACGAAAAATTTGTGTAATACTTTAGGAACTTGGGACTAACTCACAATACCGAAGATAAGATTCGTAGAAAATGTTGAATTAGCAACAGATATTATTCGTTATCCGCAGTATCCTCAAACGCTTGTCAGCAAGGAGGAACTATGAAAAAAACTGCAACTCACCCCATGTTGTGCTCCCGCTGTGGCGACGAGATCAGTATTTCGGATCTGCCGTTTCTGGAAAATAGCCGCTTATGCGCGCTGTGCAACAGCATACATTTTGAGTTTACTGATCTCGACGCTAAAACCGATCGGAAAACTAAGCAATTTTTAAAACCCGCTCCGCCTTTTCACTCGCAAAGCCAGGAAGCAACCGGTTGAACGATGTCCAGACATCCCGGTATCACTGCTTCAAATTTTTGTAGCCCTCTTCACTTTCACGCATGATTTTCTGGCCTTCTTCCATCATGCGACGCGCTTCTTCAAGCTTGGCCTGAGCTTCGCGTTGCATGATCTCGCCACGTTCGACCATTTGCTTGCCCTCCTGCCAACGACTACCCAACTGTGCAATTCCCTGACTATCACGTAGCATTTGATCGCCGGATAGAATTTTTTCCCGAACAGGCTTGGCAGGTTCACTAGCGCATCCACTCAGTGCCGCGGCAGATAGCAAAATAGCAGGGGTTGCGAATAACGGTGCGAATTTGCGCATCTGAATTTCCTCTTGTTTACCTAAACATTGAATTGAAAAAAATAATGCCGCCAGAGCACGGAAAATGTAATTCGCTGGCTAACCCACCAACGGTTCCGGCTTCCCGTAGCCCAGGCAAAACCGGAAACCAGCCAGCGCCAATATCAACCATACACCTGCCAAAGGTCCAATGACACCGTCGTAATAGGTATTCACCAGATACAGTGACTTCGACTGTAAATTAACGTTAAAAAAATCCCGAAAGACTTTTATCTGCCAAACCCAAGCAGCGTGGCAACCGATACAAAGTCCCAGCGATTGGGCCCACCTTAACCGGATGGTCGCCAGAAACCAACCGACCACCAGCAATGCTATGAGCGCGGTCAGGATTTCCGGGTTCAACCAATTGCCGAATGCTTC
>NZ_JBYMAP010000033.1:0-25875 GCF_057766305.1 Methylomonas sp. BG-2
AGTGCCTATACCACCAGCGCCGGCTCGGGAAAAGGCGATTCGACTTCATTATTGGACTTCGGCAACGATTACTTTAAATTGTCCGCCGTCTCGGGCATCGTCAGCACCACTACTGGCAGCGTACCGGAACCCGCCAGTGCGCTGTTGATTGCGATGGGTTTGCTGGGTTTTAGAGCAAGAAGTCGAGTCAGCCGCGAGAATTTATTGAGCGCCTAAAACACTCATCACTGGTCTACACCGAAGCCAAAAGGCCCGTCCCAGTAACCACTGGGACGGGCCTTTTTATTTGTCGTGGCGTACAGCAGACTAGGGATACAGCGGCACCAACTCCAATCCGATAAACTCATCCAGTCCCATCATCAAATTCATCGCCTGCACCGCTTGACCGGAAGCGCCCTTGACCAGATTGTCGATGACCGACAGAATCACGACCACATCGCCACACTGCGGTTGATGAACCGCGATCTGGCAGCGATTGCTGCCTCTGACGTTACGCGTATCGACATGAGTGCCGGCCGGCAACACATCGACAAATTTCTCGTCTTGATATCGAGCTTCGTACAGCGCTTGCAAATCGGCCGACTTGGTTAGCCTGGCGTACAAGGTCGCGTGTATGCCGCGAATCATCGGGGTCAGATGCGGCACAAAGGTCACACCGACCCGCTCGGCCGTCGCGCGCTGCAAGCCTTGGCGAATCTCGGGCAAATGGCGATGACCCGGCACTCCGTAAGCCTTGAAACTCTCGCCAGCCTCGCTCATCAACGAGGACAATTCGGCCTTGCGGCCGGCGCCGCTAACGCCGGACTTACAGTCGGCGATCAGACTGCCGGCGTCGATCAACCCGTTCTCCAACAACGGCAAAAAACCCAATTGCACGGCGGTCGGATAACAGCCCGGACAGGCGATCAGTCTGGCGGCGCGTATCGCCGCGCGATTGACTTCCGGCAGCGCGTAAACCGCTTCGCCGATTAACTCCGGGCAAGCGTGCTCAATACCGTACCAATGCTCCCATTCCGCCCGATCTTGCAGCCTAAAGTCCGCCGACAAATCGACCACCTTGATACCCAATTCGAGCAAAGCCTTTGCCATTGTCATCGCAATACCGTTTGGCGTTGCAAAGAACACTACATCGCAGTCGCGCAGACAATCTATTTCCGGTTGCGAAAACACGGCGTCGCAATAGCCTCGCAGACTCGGGTAGACTTTGTCGACTCGCGTACCCGCGTCGGCGCGCGATGTCACCGCCGCGACCTCGACCTCGGGATGCAAGGCCAGAATTCTTAACAACTCGACCCCGGTATATCCGGTGCCGCCTACGATGCCTGCTTTTATCATGTTGATCTCGCTGAAAATCCGCTAATGCTCGAAATGGCCGCATATAATACGACACTCTTTCCCAACCGAAGCCGCCGATGCGCGCGATCACTATTCTTTCCGGCGAAGCTCGCCAACTCGCATTGACCGAATTGCCGACGCCCAAGCCAAGCAGCGGCCAAGTCCTGATCCAGGTCGCCGCCGCCGGCGTCAATCGCCCGGACCTCGTGCAGCGAGCCGGTTTGTACCCGCCGCCGGAAGGCGCATCGCCAATCCTAGGCCTGGAAGTCGCCGGCACGGTACTTGAAACCGGCTCAGGCGTCGCCTCTCCCAAGCCCGGCGACAGAGTTTGCGCCCTGTTGACTGGCGGTGGCTACGCTGAATACGCAATCGCCAGCGCGGTCTGCTGCCTGCCGATACCAGCCAACTTCAGCGACGTACAAGCCGCCGCGCTTCCGGAAACTTTTTTCACGGTCTGGAGCAATGTATTCGACCGGGCTAGCTTACGCGCCGGCGAATTTTTATTAGTCCACGGCGGTAGCAGCGGTATCGGCACGACGGCGATACAACTGGCCAGGGCGTTTGGCGCGCGGGCAATCGCCACCGCCGCTAGCCGGGAAAAATGCGATTTTTGCCTAGCCTTGGGCGCCGAAGCGGCGATCAACTATCGCAAGCAGGACTTCGTCGAGGTTTGCAAGCAAGTGACAGGGGGGCGCGGCGCGGATGTGATACTGGATATCGTCGGCGGTGACTATTTTCCGCGAAATTTGAAAACACTGGCGCCTGACGGCCGCCTGATGCAGATCGCGATTCAAGCCGGCGCCAACGCCGAAATCAATTTGGCGGCGCTCTTGCTGAAGCGACTGACCATCGCCGGCTCGACCTTACGCGCCAGGGACGACACTTTCAAGGCCGCGATCGCCGCGCAATTGCGGAACAAAGTCTGGCCCTTGCTCGAATCGGGCCGCGTCAAACCCGTCATCGATTCAACCCATTCTCTGGCAGACGCCGCCAAGGCCCACGCCAGAATGGAAAGCTCTCAACATATCGGAAAAATAATCTTGGAGGTTTAACGATGTCCTATACCACACTGGTCTCGGCCAACACCCTAAGCGACCACCTGAACGACCCGAACTGGCTGATTTTCGACTGCCGCTTCTCGCTCGCGGAACCGGAGGCCGGGCATCGGGCTTATCGGCAACACCATATCCCCGGCGCGCGCTTTGCGGATCTGAATCAAGACCTCTCCTCGCCGATCCGCGACTACACCGGACGCCATCCGTTACCGAACTTTCGGGAACTGGCGGCGAAGTTGACCAAATGGGGCATCGAAAGTCGAAGCCAAGTGGTGGTTTACGACGATGCTTGCGGCGCCTTCGCCGGCAGGATGTGGTGGCTATTGCGCGCGATGGGTCACGACCGGATCGCTGTACTGGACGGCGACTACCGAAACTGGCGGCGCCTCGGCAAGCCGGTGACGACAGCGTTGCCGACGCCGGGCTCCGGCGCTTTCCGCTGTTATCTGGACGATAGCCGCTGGCTGGATGCGGCCGAAGTGAGGGACGGTTTAGCGAAACGCGATATCGTGTTGATCGACGCCAGAACGCCGGAGCGGTTTGCCGGGCGCCAGGAACCGATCGACCCGGTTGCCGGCCATGTGCCGGGCGCGCAAAACCGGCCGTTTCAGGCCAATCTGGATAGCAAAGGCTTTTTTTTACCGGCTAATCATCTCAAAGCGCAATTCCTGCAATTGCTCGGCCCGATCGAGGCGCGACAAGCCGTGCACATGTGCGGCTCCGGCGTGACCGCCTGCCACAACGTATTGGCGATGGAAATCGCCGGACTGAGCGGTTCCCGGCTGTATGCCGGCTCGTGGAGCGACTGGATTCGGGACCGCAACCGCCCGGTGGCCAAAGGCTGACTTCGAGGCTACTCAACGCCCCTTCAGCACGGCCTCCGGGTAGCCCAATTGCCGCCAAGCCTCAAACAATGCCACGGCGACGGTGTTGGATAAATTCAGGCTGCGGCTCTCGGCCCGCATCGGCAGATAGAGCTTTTGAGCGCTCGGTAGACTGTCCAGAAACGCCTGCGGCAAGCCGCGCGTTTCCGGCCCAAACAACAGGGCGTCGCCAACTTGATAACGCACCTGACTAAAGACACTGGCGCCTTTGGTGGTAAACGCGAACAAGCGCTTAGGCTTACCTCGCTCCAAATAATCGGCCAGCGAGCCGTGCTGGCGAATACTCACCCATTCGTGATAATCCAAACCGGCTCTGCGCAAGCGCTTGTCGTCCAACTCAAATCCCAACGGACGAATCAGGTGCAGATGCGCGCCGGTATTGGCGCATAGCCGAATGATATTGCCGGTGTTCGCGGGGATCTCCGGCTCGAACAACACGATATCCAGCATCGCCCGCCCGGCTATTCCTCGACTTGAATCGGCGCCAAGCGCCAGATGTCGTGGTTATATTCGCTGATGGTCCGATCCGTCGAGAATTTGCCGCTGGCGGCGGTATTGATAATGCTCATCCGCGTCCAATGTTCCTGATCCCGGTAGGCGGCGTCGACGCGTTTTTGCGCTTCCAAGTAGCTACGAAAATCGGCAATCGTCATCCACGGGTCGTTGGGGCTTTTGATCGAGGCAATAATGTCGTCGAACATACCGGGTTCGAAGCGATTGAAATGGCCGCATTCCAGCAAATACATCACCCGCTGTAGATCGTTGTCGTCGCGAATATAGGCCTCCGGATCGTAATGCCCTCGTAGTGCTTCGACCTCGGCCTCGGTCAAACCGAACAGGAAAAAGCTTTCCTCGCCGACTTCCTCGCGGATTTCGATATTCGCGCCATCCAATGTGCCTATCGTCAGCGCGCCGTTCATCATGAACTTCATATTGCCGGTACCGGACGCTTCCTTGCCGGCCGTCGAGATCTGCTCGGACAAATCCGCGCCGGGGCAAATCTTTTCCATCGCCGACACGCAATAGTTGGGCAAAAACACCAGCTTCAGTTTATCGCCGACATCCGGATCGTTGTTGATCACATGCGAGACATTGTTGATGAACTTGATGATTTTCTTCGCCATCGCGTAGCCCGGCGCCGCCTTGCCGCCGATCAATACGCAACGCGGCACCCAGTTGTCGGTATCGCCGCGTTTGATCCGGTCGTATAGATGGATCACATGCAACACGTTCAAGACTTGCCGCTTGTATTCGTGGATCCGCTTGACCTGCACATCGAACAAGGCATCGACGTTGATATCGATGTCGTACTCGAATTTTTTGAAATCCACCAGCCGCTGCTTACTGGCCCGATTTAACTCATACCATTTTTTGCGAAATGCCGCATCGTCGGCGTAGGGTTTTAGCTTGGCCAGTTGCGACAAGTCGGTAATCCAGGCATCGCCAATGGTTTCGGTGATGAATTCCGCCAATTCGGGATTGCACCCGGCCAGCCAGCGTCTCGGCGTCACGCCGTTGGTTTTATTGTTGAATTTAGCTGGCCACAGTTCGAAGAAGTCGCGAAACAACCCTTCCTTCAACAACTTGGAATGCAATTCCGCCACGCCGTTGACTGAGAAGCTCCCGACGATCGCCAAATAGGCCATGCGCACCATTTTGGTCGGGCCTTCTTCGATGATGGACATTCGGGTCATACGCTCGCCGTCGCCCGGCCAGCGCGCCGAAACCTCGGCCAGAAAATGGGCATTGATTTCGAAAATAATTTCCAACAGCCTGGGTAACAGGCTTTGCATCAGATTGACCGACCATTTCTCCAGCGCTTCCGGCAACAGCGTGTGGTTGGTGTAGGCCATCGTGTTGCGTGTGATGTTCCAGGCTTCGCGCCAGGACAAGCCGTGAATGTCCATCAGCAGGCGCATCAACTCGGCGACCGCGATACTCGGGTGAGTGTCGTTCAACTGAAAGCAATTTTTCTCAGAAAATTTCGAGAAATTGTTGCCGTGCCGGCCAACCCAGTTAGCAATGACATCTTGCAAACTGGCGGATGCCAGCAGATATTGTTGTTGCAGGCGGAGCGCCTTACCGTTTTCGTTGGCGTCATTGGGGTACAACACCATCGTGATATTCTCGGCGGTGACTTTTTGGGCAACGGCTTCCGCATAGTCCCCGGCATTGAATTCCTGCAGATTAAACTCTTCGGTGGCGATGGCCTTCCAGAGCCGCAGGGTATTGACGGTACCGTTCTTGTAGCCCGGTACCGGCGTATCGTAAGGCATGGCCAGAATGTCGTGGGTTTCTATCCAGCTGGTGCGCCGATTGCCGTGTTCGTCGATATGGCTTTGAGTCCGGCCGCCGAATTTTATCCGGTGCATGTATTCCGGACGCTCGATCTCCCAGACGTTGCCCATCCGCAGCCAGTGATCCGGCCGCTCAACCTGCTCGCCGTTGACGATCTGCTGGGTAAACATGCCGTATTCGTAACGCAGCCCGTAACCGGTGACCGGCAGTTGTAGCGTCGCGCAGCTGTCGATGAAACAGGCCGCCAGCCGACCCAAACCACCGTTGCCCAAGCCGGCATCCGGTTCGCTCTCGACCAGTTCCTCGGCTTCCAAGCCGAGATCGTACAGGGCCTGGGTCACCACATCGTCCACGCCCAGATTCAACATCGCGTTGCTCAAGGACCGGCCGATCAAAAACTCCATCGATAGATAAAAGGCCTTCTTGCAATCGGAATCTCGATAAACGTTGTAGGTTTTTTTCCACCGCTCAACCAGCCTGTCGCTGATCGTCAACGACAAGGCCTCGTAGGCATAGTGAGGCGAACGGCAATTTTCGTCTCTCCCCAGCCTATGACTGTAATAGTGTTTGAAATCGGAGATGAAATGCTTCTTTTCCATCCCCAATTTGGGCAACTTGGTGATGTCGGAAGCGGGATTACTCTTATGAAAAACTCTATGCGGCATCGTGATTACCCTGTAAAACAATGAATCTCTGGAAGCCATAGCGCAAACGTGGATGACGATACACTCCCGGCAAGCCGGGCAAACAATCCGATCCGCTCAAAACCGGACAACTTGAGCCGGGCGACTGGCTGAGCCGCCCGGCAACCCGGTCAGCTCAGCTTACCGTGACACTGTTTGTACTTCTTACCGGAACCGCAAGGACAGGGATCGTTACGGCCGACCTTACGATCGCCGCGCACAAACGGTACCCCATTCTCGTCGGCTGTCTCGGGCGGTTCGTCGCCGGATTCGAAAAGCGACGAAGCCTCGGCGTGTTCGTAATGCATTTCCTGCGGCGCTTGACGTTGTTGATCGATCGCTTCGACGTCTTCCTGACGATTGACCTGCACCTTGCAGAGTATAGTCACGACTTCCTGTTTGATGTGGTTCAACAAACTGGTAAACATTTGGAAGGACTCGCGCTTGTACTCTTGCTTGGGGTCCTTTTGCGCATAACCGCGAAAGTGAATGCCCTGGCGCAATTGATCCATCGCCGCCAAATGCTCTTTCCAGCTGTTGTCCAGGACCTGCAACATCACCGATTTTTCGAAGTGCCGCATCACCGAAGCACCGATACTGTCTTCCTTGGCCTTGGCTTCCAAGTCGGCCTGTTCGACGACCAACTGCCGCAATTTGGCTTCGTTCAAGGTTTTGTCACGCGCCATCATCTCGACCAGCGGCATGCTCAGGTTAAATTCCTGCGACAAATGCTGCTCCAAACCGCGAATATCCCATTGTTCTTCCATCGTTTTCGGCGGCACGTACGCAGTCACCGCATCGTTGAGCACGTCGGCGCGGATCGCCGCCACGATGTCGCTAATATCCTCGGCGGCCATCAATTCGTTGCGTTGCGAATAGATCACTTTACGCTGATCGTTGGCAACGTCGTCGTAGGCCAAAATTTCCTTACGGATATCGAAGTTGCGGTTTTCCACCTTGCGCTGGGCGCTCTCGATCGAACGCGTCACCCACGGATGCTCGATGGCTTCGCCTTCCTGCATGCCCAGCTTCTGCATCAGGCCGGCCACCCGCTCGGAAGCGAAAATCCGCATCAAATCGTCTTCCAGCGACAAATAAAACCGGGTCGAACCGGGATCGCCCTGCCGGCCGGAACGGCCGCGCAACTGGTTGTCGATCCGCCGCGATTCGTGGCGCTCGGAACCAATCACGTGCAAGCCGCCGGACGCCAAGACTTTTTCATGGCGCTCCAACCAAGCGCCGCGCACCCGCTCCTTGTCGCCGTCGCCGGCATCCTCGCCCAAGGCCGCCAACTCGGCGTTCAAGTTGCCGCCCAGCACGATGTCGGTACCGCGGCCGGCCATGTTGGTGGCGATCGTCACCGCGCCCGGCATGCCCGCCAATTCGATGATATGGGCCTCGCGTTCGTGTTGTTTCGCGTTCAATACTTCGTGTTGGATACCTTGTTGCTTCAGCATCGCCGAAATCCGCTCGGAGTTTTCGATCGACGTGGTGCCGACCAGCACCGGTTGACCGCGCTTGACGCAATCCTTGATGTCTTCGATGACCGCGTTGTATTTTTCCCGCGCCGACAAGTACACCAAATCACCCATGTCTTTACGGATCATCGGCCGGTGGGTCGGGATGACGACGACTTCCAGGCCGTAAATTTTGTTGAGTTCGAACGCTTCGGTATCCGCGGTACCGGTCATCCCGGACAGTTTGTTATACAAGCGGAAATAGTTCTGGAAGGTAATCGAGGCCAGCGTCTGGTTCTCGTTTTGAATAGTGACGCGTTCCTTGGCTTCGACCGCCTGGTGCAAGCCATCCGACCAGCGCCGGCCGGTCATCATGCGGCCGGTGAATTCATCGACGATGATGACTTGGTCGTTCTTGACAACGTAATCGACATCCCTCTGGAACAAAATGTGCGCCCGCAACGACGCATTCAGATAGTGCATCAGACGAATGTTAGCCGCGTCGTACAGCGAGGAACCGGCCTCGATCAGATCGTGTTCGACCAACAAGCGTTCGACTTTTTCGTAGCCGGCTTCGGTCAGATGGATCTGCCGGGACTTCTCGTCCACCGCATAATCGCCCGGCATTTGGTCTTGCAATTCGGGATCTTCGGACTTTTCCTGCTTGGTCAACAGCGGGATGATGGCGTTGGTCTTCAAGTAGACGTCGGTATTGCCCTCGGCCTGACCCGAGATAATCAGCGGCGTTCTGGCTTCGTCGATCAAGATCGAATCCACCTCGTCGACGATCGCGAAGTTCAAGTCGCGCTGAACTTTTTGCTCCAGACTGAACGACATGTTGTCGCGCAAGTAGTCGAAGCCGAACTCGTTATTGGTGCCGTAGGTAATATCGGCGGCGTAGGCGGCTTGGCGTTGTTCGTGGTTTAAGTCGCTAACGATCACGCCGGTGGTCAAACCCAGAAAACCGTATAGCTTACCCATCCATTCGGCGTCGCGACGAGCCAGATAATCGTTGACGGTGACGACGTGAACGCCTCGACCGGGCAAGGCATTCAGGTACGCCGCCAATGTCGCCATCAGCGTCTTGCCCTCGCCGGTTTTCATTTCGGCGATCTTACCGGAATTCAGCACCATGCCACCGATCAGCTGCACGTCGAAATGGCGCATGCCGAACACCCTGGACGACGCCTCCCGCACCGTGGCGAAGGCTTCCGGCAGCAGCTGGTCCAGTTTTTCGCCCCGTGCCAGGCGATCGCGGAATTCCTGAGTCTTAGCGGTTAACGCGGCATCGGACAGTGTTTCGTATTCGGTGGCCAACGCATTAATCTTCTTGACTATTTTGCGTTTTTTCTTGATCAGCCTGTCGTTCCGGCTGCCAACTACCATTTTAACCAGCTTCCCCAGCATGATATTTCCAGTATTAGAGTGAACCAAAGTTTGCGATTATAACGTTATGGGGGAACGCTGACTAGAAAACAAGCCCATGCCACCGACGCCAAAGCCGCTGGAACATGGACAAGCCCGGCAATGCGGGTATAATTTCTCCCCTTTGGTTCCCCGCCCCGCCACCCATCTTCCGGCACTCCTCCTCCGTATGAAAATTGTGATACTCGGCGCCGGCGTCACCGGCTCATCGGTAGCCGGCGCTCTCGCCAGCGAAGAAAATGACATCGTGGTCATCGACCAGAAAGCTCACTTGCTGACAGCCTTGAAAGCGCGCCTGGACATCGCCACCGTCGAGGGCAATGCCACGCATCCGAGCGTTCTGGAACAATCCGGGATTCGCGACGCCGATATGGTGATTGCGGTGACCGACCGCGACGAAACCAATATGTTGGCCTGCCAGGTTATTAATACGCTGTACAGCAAGCCGAAAACCATCGCCAGGGTGCGGGCCATCGATTTTCTGACTCACCCCGAGTTGTTTCAGCCTAACGGTATTCCTATCGATATCGTCATCAGCCCGGAACAAGTGGTGACGGAAGCCATCCGCAACCTGATCAAATTTCCAGGCGCGCTGCATGTCTCCGAGTTCGCCGACGGCTTGGTTAGGCTGTTTTCGATCAAGGTGGTCGCCACCGGCTTTTTAACCGGCAAGCGCATCCAGGCGGTCAAGGAAAAGCTGGCCGACGGCATGATCCGCGTCGCCGCGATCTTTCGGGACGGCAAGGCTATTCCGGTTAACGGCGAAGCCGTCATCGCCACCGGTGACGAGGTGTTCTTCGTCTGCCCTCGCGACAAGGTCCGTAAGACCCTGATCGATTTGCATAAATTGGAATCGCCGATCAAATCCATCATGCTGGCCGGCGGCGGCCACATCGGCAAACGTCTAGCGCTGGCGCTGGAAAACAACTACCACGTCAAGGTCATCGAACATAACATCGAGCGCGCCAAGGACATCGCCAACGACTTGCGCAACACGATGATTTTGCACGGCGACTGCACCGACGAATCGCTATTGCTCGAAGAAATGATCGAGGATACCGATCTGTTCTGCGCCATCACCAATAACGATGGCATCAACCTGATTTCGGCGGGCCTGGCGAAAAAGCTCGGCGCCAAGAAAGCCATCTGCCTGGTCAACAACAACTCCTACCTGAAATTGCTGGACGGCAGCGACATCGATTTGGCGATACAACCCAAACTGGAAACGCTGGGCGGCATTTTGAAACACGTCCGCAAGGGTGACGTGGTCGGCGTCAGCTCGGTTTGCGGCGGCAGCGCCGAAGCCATCGAAGCGATTGCCCATCGCAGCAAGAATGCCTCTTCGGTGGTGGGACTAAGGGTGGATCAGGTCAATCTGCCCGACGGCGTGATTCTGGGCGCGTTGATTCGCGAGAAAGAGGTGATTCCGGTACACCACGATACCGTGTTCGCGGAAGGCGATCACGTGGTGATGTTTGCGCTGAACAAGAAGCACGTCAAGGATATCGAGGAATATTTCCAACCCATCTGAACCCGCCCAAGGCATCAGTTCGACAGCGGCTTGCCTTCGCGATCAGCATCGATAAAGGCCAGCGCGCGTTGCGGCATGCCGGCGCCGGTTTCCAGTTGCAACGCGGCGCGGCTATCCTCGTGAACCGCCGCCATGAATTGCAACAAGGCCATCTCCATCCGTAATTTTTCCTCCGGCTCGTTGCTGTCCCACATCCGGTTCAGCAATTGCTTGGCGTGATGGTGTATCGTGAACGCCACGGCCTCCGGCAAATGCGCGTAACTCGCGCGCAGCGAGCTTTTCAGTTTGTCCAACGATTCCAGGTATTGCCGGTAATCCTTTAAATCCTGCTGGCATTGAATCTTGACCATCGCCAGTTCGTTGGCATTGCGCGCTTTGTTCAATGCCAATTCGTGGGCCAATTGCTGAGCCCGCTTGCGTAATTCGGCGGCCAATGATTGCTCGGCGATGGCTTGATTGCGGCGCAGTTCGGCGGCCTGTGCTTGGCGCTCCCGCCGCCAGTCCAATTGATCGTCGCTGGACCGCCGCCAGAACGCAAGCGCCGCGCTCAGCCAACGTCCGATCGCTGCCATCAGACTTGCTCGCGGACCGCGAGGATGCCGGCGGCATCGCCGCTGCGCAGACAACGCTTCAGTTCGCGCCTGAGCGTTTTGAAGCGCTTAGCCGGCAACCGGGCTTTGCCGGCCAGCAACTCCGACTCGACGTCCGCCGACAACGCCCGCAGTTGCTTGCGATCATCAGCCGCCAGCACACGCCGGCGCCGCGCGGCCGCCCGAAATTGCAGCTGTTTGAATTCCAAAGCCCGGCGAGTCGAAGCGGCGCGTCTGGCCAGCTCCAGCGCGGCAACGCGCCGCCAAGCCGCCGAAGCTTCACTGCCAAAGGCACGCAAATCCCGACTGACTTCTCTAACCAAGCCGAATAACCCCAAAACGCCCCACAATGCCAAGGCCATCAAGAGTATTTTGACGCCCAGCAGATACAACAAGCCGGTCAACAGCGCCAAGCCCGCTTGCATCGCCAGAAAACCAACCAACAACAACAGCATGGCCAGACTACCCAGCAACAAAGCCACCCACACCAACCGTCCGGCCATGGCTACGGACGCTCGATAAACTCCAGGGCGTTGCCGTCCCGATCCCGGCAAAACAACGCCTTACGCCCGGAGATACTCAATGTGAATTCGATACCGGCTCGTTCCAAACTTTCCCTGAGGGCCTCGATAGAATCGACATGCATCGCCACATGCCGATCTCGGCCGCCGTGCGCGGCACGTCCGCTGGTGGGATCGGGATTGGGTAGCTCCAGCAAGTGAATTTGCTGGGCTCCAATCTGCAGCCAAGCGCCCGGAAACGGTAAATCCGGACGCTCGGTCTGCGGCATGCCCAATACGTCGCGGTAAAACCCCAAAGACTGTTCGGTATCGGAAACCAACAGACTGGCATGATGTAATGTGAAATTGTGTGCGGTCATCGCCCTATCCCGGATAGAAAATCCTGTCGATTATACCGTCGATGCCGGCAGCCAGCTTAAACTGTCGGCCGTGGCGCCGGACGGGCGGTATTCGGCGCCGAGCCAACCGCGGTAGGCCGATCCGGCAATCGCGCCGAACATGGCGGCAAAATCGATAGCCCCGCTACCCGGCTCGCCGCGCCCGGGGGCGTCGGCAAACTGAATGTGGCCGATACGCTCGGCATGTTCCGCGATAAACGCCGCGCAGTCCTCGCCCATTCGAGTCATATGATAAATGTCGTACTGCATTTTTAAATGCGGGTGACCGACTTGCTCGAGGATTTCCAACATTTGCCGGCCGCTATCGATCAAAAAACCCGGCATGTCGAAGGTATTGATCGCCTCGAATACCGTCTCGACGCCCAATTCGGCAAACCGGTCGGCCGCGAATCGCAAATTGTCGCGCAAGGTTTGCCGGTACGCCGGGCTATACTCGGCGGTCAGGCACCGGCCCGGCAATACGTTGATCAACGCCGGCCGCAACAGCTCGGCATAGCGGCAGGCCTGTTCGACCGCCAGCCGAAACTCGGCGATGCGGTTCGGCACCGACGCCAAGCCTTCGCCGCCCTGCAATAGCGTGTCGGCATCGACGTTGAACAACACCAAGCGCAAACCCTGGTTTTGTAACTGATCGGCCAGTACCTCGGCCGGCAAGGCATAGGGAAACTGGATTTCCACCGCCTCGAAACCCGCCCGCCGCGCGGCCTGGAAACGTTCGAGCAGGGGGTATTCGTTGAACAACAAACTGAGATTGGCCGCAAAGCGCAACATCGCCAATCAAGCCTCGCGGTAGAGTTTGATCAAGGTCGCCGGATCTTGATCCGGAAAACCGCGACTGGCGTGGAGTCGCAGCAGTTGCGCGGCCAAACCGGACATAGGTACCGCCGAACCCGCTTGGCCGGCAATATCCGCCGCCATCGTCAGATCTTTCAGCAATGTGCCTACCCGCCACTTGACCGGCTCGAAGCGGCCTTCGGCCATTTCCGGACCGACAATTTGCAGCGGCTTGGAATCGGCGAAACCGCCGGCCAGCGCTTGCGGAATCCGCTCGGCCGCGACCCCTGCGGCCTGGGCCAGCGCCATCATTTCGGCGATCACCATCACGTTGCAGCTGACGATCATCTGATTGCAGATTTTGGTAATCTGGCCGCTACCGACCGGCCCCATATGGGTTAAGCGACTGTACAGCGGCCGCAGCACCTGCCGGGCCACATCGATATCGTCCGCCTCGCCGCCGGCCATGATCGCCAAGCTGCCCTCCTCGGCGCCGACCGTGCCGCCGGACACCGGCGCATCCACCCAACGCATGCCGCAACCGGCCTTGACGGCCGCGGCCAGACGCCGAGTCACGTCCGGATGGATACTGGACAAATCGATCAACAACTTCTCGGCATTGCCGGCGGCAATGACGCCATGAGTCACCACGCTTTCCACGGCGGCGCTATCGGCCAGACAAAGCAAGACCACGTCGGATTTAGCTACCAATTCGGCAATATGCGCGCACACGACGGCGCCGGCGGCGGCAACCTCGCTCAGTTTTTCCGGGCTTCGATTCCAGACATGCACGGTAAACCCGGCATCCAGCAAGCGCAAGGTCATCGGCCTGCCCATCAGGCCGATGCCGACGAATCCCAAGGAGTAGCGCATCTTGACCCTCTTCAGCCTTATTCGAACAATGCGGGACTCAGATCGACCGGCCGACTATCGTCCAGGCCGGCCATCAGATGACCATGCACCAAGCGAAATGCCTGATCAAAATCGGCGTTGACGAAGCGTTGCGCCAAATGCGCGCATAACGCATACAAGGCCGAGTAGTGCACGGTTTCGCCGGACACGCATTGCTGGACTTTATCGGATAAAGCCCGTACCAACGACAATACCGAGCCGTCCTGGCGCCAATTGACCGACACCGTGACCACCTCGTCACCGCGGCAGGCAATCGCCGCCAAGGCGTTGAACGCCAAATCAACCAAACCGGCCAGTATTTTCAACAAGTCACCGCCAGCAACCGCTTTAAAAGTATGACTGGCACAGTCCAGCAACAGCGCCTGGCGCATGACGATATCCATGTCCGACAGATGCGCTAAATCGCCGTCATCGGGTTGGACAATGCCGAATTGACGATGAAATTCCTTAACCAGTTGTAAATGCTTGTTCATAGTTACCCGCCGTGAATGAAAGTAAGAATACGCATGGATAGCCCCCAGCCCCCGCCGGATTCGTTCCGCGTTACTGAATACGCTGCCGTGACTGGATCAACGAAATCGACACTATGACGATCAGCGCCAGTAGAGAGGCTTCCAGGGTGAGAAACGCGGCAATCTTAAAATAGGCGAAACGAGGGTCAACAAACCTGACCAGCCAGCCGGCCGCTTCGTCGGCCAAAGCCGCCGCGTAAATAATGCCGCTTAACCACACTTTCAGCAGCGTCGGTAACGAGGTCATCAACATCAGATGCGTCAAGGTCAGCACCAGCATGCCCATCGCAAACAGATGAAAGTGGGTGACTTCGAGCAGGCTTTGATAGCTTCTAGGCTGGGTGAAGGCTTCTTCCGACCCCAGATAGAAAGCAAGCACCGAGTCGACGGTCAAACTCATCTTATGAAAATACATCAAGCCGTTACTGACCCACAACAACGCCACGTAGGCTAAAAACATCAGGATCAAGGAATTGATCAACAATTGGCGATTTTGTTCGCCGGTCACAAAAAATCGCATTAGGGTTTTGCTGGTTTCAACAAGACTTCGAAGATGGCGACCAGTTTTCTGGCGCTGTTTAACGCCGCCCGCGAGCTCAACGTGGCACCGGCCACGGCCTGAACTTCTTTGTCGAAGCTCAAATCCTCCAGGCTGCGGTTTGTCAATAGCGCAAACCAGCGTTCAGGCGGCTGGTACTCGGCGGGCTCATGGAAGGCCAAAGTATACACGTTGCGTAAGCGGCCATCGGGGTTCAAAACCAATAACAGTGTTTCCGGCTGGGTTCTGACGGTGTGGGACTCAATCAACGCGTATCCGACAATCTGGCCCTGCTTTTTACCGACATGCAGACTAATCAGACTGGAATCGAGCTTAACTTTGGCCAGTCGTTCGATTTCCGTGAGCTGCTCCGACGTCGGAAACAGCGAGAGCACTTCGACGCCAACATCCTCCGCAAAGGCCAGTTTGAGCGCTTCCTCCTTGCTGTAATACACCGTCGCCGGCGCCGAACTAGCGGCGGTCAGCAGGACAATCAACGCTATTGATGATCTGATCAGGCTAAAAATATTCACTACGGTTCCCGCAAATAAAGGGTGGCTATGATAGAGACAGCCAACCGATTTGCCAAACCTTTCGCCCTACCATTTCCGACCTTGGTGTCCGACAGCGGTCAGCGTACTCCAGCTTTTTTGCCTCATTTCCCACTCCGATCAACCGGTGTGGTTCGTAAATTACCACAGAAGGCCTAGCGATATTCCTTGCAAATGAGAATGCTTGGCATTTATTATTTGAAACACTCACCTTATTGCTCAACATCCTATCAAGGGGTTATCCGATGATTATTTGCAAACAATTCAAACCGTCCGCGTGCCTGGCCGGGGCAATCAGCTTGGTGCTGGGTAGCGCCCATGCCGCTCCGCCGATGCCAAACACGATGGAGGAGATGTGGAAAATCGTTCAACAACAGCAAAAGGAAATTGAGGCGTTGAAGGCTAAAACCGCCCAAAACGAGGCCTTGCAGCAGGAAGTCAACACGCTGAAGGAACAACAAAAAACCACCCAAGTGGCAACCCAATCCGCACCGGCGGTTAACGGAAAGACTGGACCCAGTGGCGAACTCGAACGCAAAACCGATGTGCTGGCAACCGAAGTCGAACGCCTGAAAACCCAGTTGTTCATCCCTGAATCGCGCGAATACAAAAGCCAATACGGTTTAGGTCCGGCAGCGTCCAATGTGTACCGGGTGAATCGAGGTATTTCGATTGGCGGTTACGGCGAGGCGATGTATACCAATTACGCCGATCCGCGCGGCGACAGCTCCACCAACAAAGATACCGCCGACCTGGAGCGCGCCGTCATTTACCTCGGCTACAAGTTCAACGACTGGATCGTGCTGAACAACGAAATCGAATTTGAACACGCCTCGACCGGCGAAGGCGACGAGGAAAAGGGCGAAATATCGGTCGAGTTCTCGCAACTCGACTTCCTGCTCAACCCCAAATACAACGTCCGCGCCGGCTTGATGCTAATGCCGATGGGCTTTATCAACGAGATGCACGAACCGACCACTTACCACGGTAACCACCGCCCGGACGTCGAGCGCTTTATCATCCCGTCCACTTGGCGGGAAATGGGCGCCGGCCTGTTCGGCGAGATCTTGCCGGGCCTGGAATATCGGGCCTATGCGGTCAACGGCCTGAACGCCGCGAATTTTTCCAATATCGGCATTAAGGAAGGCAGAGGTGGCGGCAGCAACGCTCAAGCCGAGGATTTTGCGTTCACCGCCCGTCTGGACTATTCGCCGAATTTTGTGCCGGGCTTGCTGGTGGGTGCATCGACGTTCCAGGGCAACAGCAGTCAAAAAAACCTGGTGGACTTCGACGGCCGGGGCGTGGATTTTTATACCCAACTTTACGAAGGCCATCTGCAATATAAATATCGTGGCCTGGAACTACGGGCGTTGGGAGCCTGGAGCCGCATCGAGAACACCGAATTCCTGAATAATCAGATCGGCGGCGACGGCCCAATCGGCAAGGAAAGCTTCGGCTGGTACCTCGAAGCCGCCCACGACATCATGCCCTTCGTCTGGAAGGAAAGCAGCCAATACCTCGCGCCATTCGTTCGTGTCGAACGTTACGACACCGTTGCCGCCGTTGCCAGCGGTTTCGAGAAAGGCGCGGGATTGGATCGCTGGATCTACCAAGCCGGCCTGAGCTACAAACCGATAGACAATATCGTCATCAAAGCCGACTACCGCAATATCCGCGACCGGAAACTGGTGCCGGCCGGCGTGCCGTTCGGTGACGAGTTCAATTTGGGCTTCGGCTTTATTTATTAATAGTATCAACCGTTACGGGGCGGCTGCGGCACGAGCGTCCGCCGCCTCTTTTTGCGTTCGCCCGGCGCGAACCGGTTCCGACGAGATCCGATCATGAAATTAGTTTTGCTATTTACCACGCTGACCGTCGCTTGCTTTGCCGCGACGGCCGGCGCCGACGTCCCGGTTCTGCCCGGCTCGGCCAATCTCAGCACCAAGGCGCGGCTGGGCCAACAATTGTTCTTCGACAGCAACCTATCCGAACCGGCCGGTCAGGCCTGCGCAACCTGCCACGATCCGTCGGTCGCATTCACGGACCCGGACAAGAACTCGCCAACCTCGCAAGGCGTGTTGAGTAACTTACAGGGCAATCGAAACACGCCGACCGCGATGTATTCGGCTTACGCTCCGGCGTTTTATTACGACCGCGCCTCGGGCCTGTACATCGGCGGCCAATTCCTGGATGGCCGTGCCGCGACCTTGGAGGATCAAGCCAAGGGGCCGTTTTTAAACCCTCTGGAAATGGCCAACCCGGATAGCGCGACGGTCGTGTCCAAGGTCCGCTCAGCGGCGTACGCCGCGCTGTTCGACACCGTATACGGCAGCGGCGCGCTAGACAATGCCGACCTGGCCTACGATCGGATCGCCGACGCGATCGCCGAATTCGAACGCAGCCCGGTTTTCAACCGCTTTACTTCCAAGTACGATTTTTACCTGTTCGGCAAAGCCAAATTCACCGCCCAGGAAAAACGCGGTTTGCAACTCTTCGAGGCCGGCAACAAGGGCAATTGCGCGGCCTGCCACCCCAATCGCCCGCTGGCCGACGGCACGCCGCCGCTGTTCACGGACCACAGTTACGATAATCTTGGCGTTCCGAAGAATCCGGCCAACCCGTTTTATACGCTGAGCTCCGACCTGAACCCCGACGGCGCTGATTTTGTCGATCAGGGCCTAGGCAGCCGATTGGGCGCCAACGCTGAACTCGGCAAAATCAAAGTGCCGACGCTACGCAATGTCGCGGTCACCGGACCCTATATGCACAACGGCTATTTCAAAACCCTACGCGGCGCGGTTGAGTTATACAGCAACCGCGATATCAAAAAACGTTGCGGGAATACGTTGACACTGGAAACGACTGCCTTGTCGAAGAAATGTTGGCCGGCTCCCGAGGAAAACACCAATGTCAACCATGCCGAGCTCGGCGCATTGAACCTGAAGAAAAAGGAAATCGACGATTTGGTGGCGTTTTTGAAGACCTTGACCGATGGTTACCAACCCGAATCGCCTTGGCCGTATAAAGCCCCCCAGTAACCGCCAGCGACCGGCCCGGGTTGGCCAACGGGAGAGAAATCCCGGCGGAACGGCGCCGCCTAGCGCCCTTCCGCCGCTTCGATCAGCGCCAGCTTGCGCCGCTTGGACAGCTTCTTGATCGCAAACTCGCGCCGCGAAGCCGAAGCCCGGTCGTGTCCAACCTCAAGATAGGCAACGGCGACCGGCGTTCGACTTCGAAAGAATTTGGCGCCGCGTCCGCTACGGTGTTCGTCGAAACGACGCGCCACGTTGGTGCTGATCCCGGTATACAAACTGCCGTCCTGGCACAACACGATGTAAACCGACCAAGCGGCGGGCGCCACTTCCGCATCACGGGCCGCATGCCTGCCATCGTCGCCGGCCACTGCAACCGCCGCATCCGATGCTCTCACGGCATTCACCGGCGTTTGAGCTCGTCGATGCCTTGATTGGCCAAACGGTCGGCGCGCTCATTGCCGTCGTTGCCAGAATGACCCTTCACCCACACCCAATCGATACGATGGCACTGGATGGCCGCGTCGAGCCGTCGCCACAAGTCCTCGTTCTTGACCGGTTGGTTGGCCGCGGTTTTCCAAGCCCGTTTCTTCCAATTGACCATCCATTCGGTAATCCCCTGCAACACGTACTTGGAATCGGTGTGCAGACGCACGTTGCAAGTGTGAGTCAAAGCCTCCAGAGCCTGAATCGCCGCCATCAACTCCATCCGGTTATTGGTGGTTTCCGGATCGCCGCCGTGCAGCAGTTTCTCCTTACCCTTGTAGTGCAGACACACACCCCAGCCACCCGGACCGGGATTGCCGCGGCAGGCGCCGTCGGTATAGATTTGAACTAACTCATTCATAAATCGCTTTCGAATAATTGCGTAATCGGTTTTCCGCCCCGGCCCCGGCGGTGGCCAAACCGGCTTTTCGCTTAAATTCCGCCGCCAACGGAATCAGCGAATACTGGCGCTTCACGACCTTGACGCCATAGGCCATCGCCAACAAAGAAGGGTATCCGGTCCGGAATTGGCCATAGGTGATCGTGAAACGGTCCAAGCCAAATTCAACGGTGTTCAAGACTTCAAAATTCAGTAACTTCAGCCAGTCCAACAAGCGGGCGCGGCTGATGAAATGGGCGCGCCAAGAATCGGCCAGTTTACGGTCCCAAATGAACTGAAAGCGTACCGATGGGCTAAACGGATTGAAATTCAGCATCACCAACTCGCCGCCCGGTTTCAGCACTCGATTCACTTCCCGCAAGGTTCTAAAACGCTGGGCATCGAATTCCAACAAATGGGGCAATATCACCAAGTCCATCGACTCGGTCTGTATCGGCAAGCGGTAGGCTTTGGCGGTAACCTTCAACGCTTGAGCATTTCCGAGTCCCTTGGCATCCAAAATCACATAATTTTGGTAGAGAGAACAATCGACGAAGTCCTGTTCCCAGCCCAAACCGCCGATCTGCAATTGCGCCTGCTTGCAACTGACCGTGATCGAACGCTTCAGATAACTCGCCTCCATGCTCTGCAACAACTTGCCCCTGGGCGTTTGATACAACGCGAACAAAAAGTCTCTCTTCATTGACTCCAACCGTTTTAGAGCATGTTTTTTTGGCTAATCGGAAAAGCCATGCTAGCATCTAATTTTTTTATTTTAGCGAGTACAGACAATGCCCCGCTCATTTTCGAAAAAAACAGCCTGTCATCTGTCTTTTATTCTGCCGATACTGCTGTTGTCCGGCTGTAGCCAACCCGCCAAAAAAGACCATTTGAGTCAGGCCGTCGGCAGCAAATTCTCGATATTTACCCGCGGCGGCCAAGCCAACCGCAACGAAAAATCGCCCAGCGAAACCAAGGAGTTTTCGACTATCTGGGATCGGATGCTGTCATTGTACGCGTTACCGGAGATCGATAACGCCCGAATCGACCGCGAAGTCAATTGGTACCTGAGAAACCCTGAATACCTGACACGAGTACAACAGCGTGCCGAGCCCTATTTGTACTTCATCCTGAACGAGCTCGAAGCCAAAAACATTCCCGGCGAATTGGCGCTGTTACCGGCGGTCGAGAGCGCGTTTCGGCCTGACGCGATGTCGCCGGCCCAGGCCTCGGGCCTGTGGCAATTCATTCCGCCCACCGGCAAACTCTACGGGCTGAAACAAAACAGCTGGTTCGACGGCCGCCGCGATGTGATCGAATCGACCCAGGCGGCCGCGACCTTCCTGAAGGAGCTCAGCGAGTGGTTCAACAACGATTGGCTGTTGGCGCTGGCCTCGTATAACGCCGGCAAGGGCAATATTAAAAACGCGATAGACCGTAATCTCGACCGCGGCCAACCCACCGATTTCTGGTCGCTGGATCTGAATAACGAAACCTCGGCCTACGTGCCACGGCTGCTGGCGATTGCGAAAATTTTCGCGAACCCCGAGAAATACAACGTCAGTTTGCAGCAATTCCCCAACGAACCCTATTTCGAGCTGGTCGACATCAAATCTCAATTGGACCTGGGCAAGGCCGCCGAGCTGGCCCAATTGCCGATGGATCATTTCTTCAAACTGAATCCGGGATTCAACCGCTGGAGTACCGACCCGGAAGGTCCGCACCGTTTGCTGATTCCAGTCGACAAGGCGCCGGCTTTCAAGGAAAAACTGGCGGAATTGCCTTATGAAGAGCGCATCAAATGGATGCACCACACCGTCGGCCACCGCGAAAGCTTGAAAGCCATCGCCAAGAAGCACAACACCTCGGTGGACGAGATTATTCAAGTCAATCACCTGGACGGCGAAACGGTCGCCGACGGCAAAGTGCTGCTGATACCGACCTCTTACAAAGCCCTACGGGGCGAACCGACCGGCAACGTAGCCGCCGCCGCTCAACCTTCGGCGCCGACCCAAGCAGCGCCGAGCAAGCAAACCTACACGGTTAAAAAAGGCGACACGCTATGGAGCGTCGCCCAACATTTGGGCGTGGACAGGGACGACATCGTCAATTGGAATAAGCTACCGAAAAAAGCGATACTAAAGCCAGGTCAAAAAATCACCGTCAAAAAAGGCGGCGACATTACTGTCGCTTCGGCGGCCCCGGCTTTCAAGCAAATCAGCTACACGGTTAAATCCGGCGATACCTTGGCGCAAATTTCCAAAAAATTTAATGTCGCGGTCACCGAACTGCGTAAATGGAACAATGTTCCGAAAAACAAGGCCGACATTAAACCCGGCACCAAACTCAAGATCATCGTAGAAACCGCTCATCCGTCAACCTGAGCGCACGCGCTGTCGGCGTCCCGCTTCGGCCACCGACATCCCGCTTGACCGCCGGACGGCACTGCAACCGTCCGGACTCACATCGAACCGGCCTCAGGCCAGCCTGATTCCATCCGGCTCCAGCACTATGCGGCGTTGTTTATATAAGCCGCCAATGGCCTGCTTGAACACCTTTTTACTGACGCCAAACGTGTCGTAAATCAATTGCGGATCGCTTTTATCGGTCAGCGCGATATAACCGCCTCGGGTTGCCAGGATATCCAGGATTTTTTGCGAGGTACTATCGACCTTCTCGCCGTATTTGGCTCGCGTCAGCACCAAATCCAGCCGCCGATCCGGCCGAATCTTTTTGACGAACCCCGCCAGCTTCTGACCTTTTTTCAAGGGCTGGAACACCTCGCTTTTATACAGCACGCCCCAGTATTTATGATCGACGACGGCTTTAAAACCCAGTTCGGTATGTTCGGCGATGATCAAGTCCACCGCCTGCCCGTCCTGATAATAAAACGCCTCGTCCTGGATAAAATCGTCCAGGCGCATCGAAGCCGCAATCCGATTGTCCTCGTCCAGAAATAGCCGCACCAGGCAGAAACGCCCCTCGACCAGCTTGCCCTTTTGCTCGCTGAACGGCAACAGCAAATCCTTGGGCAAGCCCCAATCCAAAAACGCGCCGGCATGACTCAACGACACCACTTTCAACCAAGCGACTTCGCCGGCTTGCGCCTTGGGCGTTTGCGCGGTGGCAACGACTTGATTCTTGCCGTCGATGTAGACAAAAACCGTCAGTCGATCGCCGACTTGCTTGCCGGCCGCTCCGTTCGGTTCGGCCAAGGCGATCTCGCCCCATTCGCCAGCGTCGAGATAGCATTGATCATCGCGTTGGCTAACGATGCTTAGCGTATTGAGTTTGCCGAGTTCTATCATGTTTTCAGTCCTGTTGGGCGCGCTCATACGTCGGCCAAGTTGCCTTTATCTTCCAGCCAAGTCTTTCGATCGCTGGCGCGTTTTTTTGCCAGCAGCAAATCCATCCGCTCGCGGGTATCGTCGTCGCCCGCGACGGTCAACTGTACCAGGCGGCGAGTATCCGGATTCATTGTGGTTTCCCGCAATTGCGAGGGGTTCATCTCGCCCAAACCCTTGAAACGCTGGATGTTGACCTTGCCGGACAACTTTTCGGCTTCGATGCGCGCCAATACGCCCAGGCGCTCGGACTCGTCCAATGCATAAAACACCTTTTTTCCGACATCGATGCGGTACAAGGGCGGCATCGCCACGAACACGTGGCCGGCATCGACCAAAGCCCTAAAATGCTGGTAAAACAGTGCGCAGATCAGGGTTGCGATGTGGTTGCCGTCCGAGTCGGCGTCGGCCAGGATGCAGACCTTCCCGTAACGCAGGTTTTGCAAATCGTTACTATCCGGCTCTATGCCCAGCGCAACGGCAATGTCATGCACTTCTTGCGACGCCATCACTTCGCCCGATTCTACTTCCCAAGTGTTCAATATCTTGCCGCGCAACGGCATGATGGCCTGAAACTCGCGGTCGCGGGCTTGCTTGGCCGATCCGCCGGCCGAATCGCCCTCGACCAGAAACAGTTCGGTGCGACTAAGGTCTTGCCCCGAACAATCGGCCAATTTGCCGGGCAGGGCCGGGCCGCTGGTAATCTTTTTGCGGATGACTTTCTTGCCCGCTTTCAAGCGCTTTTGCGCGCTGGCCAGGATGATTTCCGCGATTTTCTCGCCTTCCTGCGGGTGCTGATTCAACCAGAGACTAAACGTATCCTTGGCGACACCCGAAACGAAAGTTACGCATTCCCGTGAGCTCAAGCGCTCCTTGGTCTGGCCGGAAAACTGCGGGTCTTCCAGTTTTACCGACAACACGAAATGACAATTTTCCCAGACATCCTCCGGCGCGACTTTGACGCCGCGCGGCAGCAAATTGCGGAAATCCAGAAATTCGCGGATCGCTTCGGTCAATCCGGCCCGCAAGCCGTTGACATGAGTCCCACCCTGGGCGGTCGGCACCAGATTCACATAACTTTCAGCAACCGCTTCCGGCAGACTGTCTGGCGTCCAAACGATGCCCCACTCCACCGCTTCGGTGCTGGCGGCCATTTTGGCCATGAACGGCGGCTGCGGAAAAATCTCGGCATCGCCGACTCGATCCAGCAAATATTCCTGCAAACCGTTTTGATAGCACCATTCGATGCGCTCGTCGCTGAGCTCTGAAACCAACACGATTTTCAGGCCCGGACACAACACCGCCTTAGCCCGCAACACATGCTTTAGCTTGCTGACGGAAACCCGGTTGGAATCGAAATATTTGCCGTCCGGCCAAAAATGCACACTGGTGCCGGTATTGTTTTTGCCGACCGAACCGGTCTGTTGCAATTCGCCGACTTTATCGCCGCCGGCAAATTCCATTTGATAGACTCCACCGCCGCGTTTGATCTCGACCAGCAGCTTCTCGGACAGCGCGTTGACCACCGAAACGCCAACCCCATGCAGGCCGCCGGAAAACTGGTAATTCTTATTGGAAAACTTACCGCCGGCGTGCAACTGAGTCAGGATCACCTCCACGCCGGGAATGCCCTGCTCCGGATGAATATCGACCGGCATGCCGCGGCCGTTGTCGACCACCTTGATCGAGCCATCCTTGTACAGCGTTACCTCGATGCTGTCCGCGTGCCCGGCCAAGGCTTCGTCAACACTGTTATCGACCACCTCCTGCACCAGATGGTTGGGCCGGGTGGTATCGGTGTACATGCCGGGGCGCTTGCGCACCGGGTCCAAACCGCTCAGCACCTCAATCGCGGCGGCGTTATATTCTTGGGTCATCGTTACTCGTCAAATGGCGGTTAATTCATACTATAATGCTCGGTCATTTTTTCGAGCACATCAGCGCATTATATGTCGAGACGCAAAAGCGCATCCCAATTTGAGGACGCGATGGAAGAACTGGAGAAATTGGTCGAGCAAATGGAGCGTGGCGACATCTCTTTGGAAGAATCTTTAAAGTCGTTCGAGCGCGGCATCAAACTAACCCGCACCTGCCAGCAAGCCTTGCAAGAAGCCGAGCAAAAAGTGCAAATCCTGTTAGAAAAAAACGGCCAACAAACCCTGGAGCCATTCACCGATGAGTAAACTGAAAGACTACCTGACCGCCTGTCAAAATCGCGTGGAACGCGCCCTGGACGCTCGACTCCCCGGCGAAAACATCCTGCCGCAAACTCTGCATCAGGCGATGCGCTACTCGGTGCTGGACGGCGGCAAACGAACTCGACCGCTATTAACCTACGCAACCGGCCAAGCATTGGGCATTGCCGAGGACGCGTTGGACGCCCAGGCTTGCGCGGTCGAGTTCATCCACGTTTACTCGCTGATTCACGACGACCTGCCGGCCATGGACGACGACGATCTGCGCCGCGGCAAACCAACCTGCCACAAAGCCTTCGACGAAGCCACCGCGATACTGGCCGGCGACGCGTTGCAGGCACTGGCCTTCGACGTGTTGGCCAACGACGCCGCCATCAAGGTCGGCGCGGAAGCCCGAGTCAAGATGATCGCGGCATTGACCCGCGCCAGCGGTTCGCAAGGCATGGTGGGCGGCCAAGCCATCGATTTGGGTTCGGTGGGCCGCAAATTGACGTTGCCGGAATTGGAGAATATGCACATCCACAAGACCGGCGCGTTGATTCGGGCCAGCGTCAATCTGGCGGCACTCTCCAAGCCGGATTTAGCAACCGATGCCGCCAAGAAATTGGATCATTACGCCAAATGCATAGGCCTGTCGTTTCAAGTTAAGGACGACATCCTCGATATCGAAGCCGACACCGCCACGCTGGGTAAAACCCAAGGCAAGGACGCGGATAACGATAAGCCGACCTACCCGGCGTTGTTGGGCATGGCCGGCGCCAAGCAAAAAGCCCAGGAATTGCACGAACAAGCCGTCGAGAGCTTGGCCGGCTTCGGTAACGAAGCCGATCTGCTGCGCGAGCTGTCTTTGTATATTATCGAGCGGACCCATTAATCGAACCCCGCGATACGTCCGCCATCGGTAATCCGAAAAAAACCAATCACAACATGACGATTTCCGGAACATTCCCTTTATTGAACACCATTGCCAGCCCA
>NZ_JBYMAP010000034.1:0-25504 GCF_057766305.1 Methylomonas sp. BG-2
GTGGCAATCATCGCCGCCGGCGGCGTGCTCGGCGGCGCGGATGCGCAAGAAAAACTGGCGGCGGGCGCCGACTTGCTGCAGATTTACAGCGGGCTAATTTACAAGGGGCCCAGGCTAATCGAAGAGGTACTACAAAGCCTTTAATATATTCAAACCAAGTCGACTAGCGAAACGAAGTCTATTGGCCCCACTAGACTTGGCACGTTGGGCACGCCGGAAATACAAAAGGCTGAAGGCAAATAAAACAACGGCATCCAGCATGGGATTGACGGCTAACGTTGCAAAACTCTAGCCTGTTCGCACATTGGAGAATTGCCTTCGCCAGAATGACTAATCGATAAGATCGGAATGAATCGAGAGATTCTCGCACCGTTGCGTGAGGCCTCTAGGATATAACTCATAAGGGCTACACAAACAGCTAACGCACGTTTTGGTACCTTTGGACTTCAATCTGCTTAGCCCTCCCAGAAAACAATAAAAAGCTTAATGCGCTTAGCACGCCTGAGATCAATGCTCCAATCCCTATAATGGAAAAAAGGACATCCATGTTCTGGTTATAAAAAAATACAACGAAGGAACCGCATGCAGCGAATGCAAACCGCGTAAAAATTGCCGTTATCGGCCAGAACACTTTGCCCGCGCCTTGCCCGGCAAAATAAAACGCAAATAGAAAGGCAACCATACCGTACACCGGCCCGACTGCTTTTAGGTACTTTTCACCAACGAACAGAACATCCGTCGAGCTAGTGAACAAGTTCATCCAAATGCCTGGATGATATGCCAAGGATAGCCCCACTAACTCAACCATAGCGCCAACAAACAGGGCATTGAGTAACGCCGCTTGCCTTGCTCTCTTGATATTGCCGGCGCCGATGTTGGTACCCACTATCGTCAATACCGCTGTACCAAAACCAAACATGACCGGTATTAACAGATACTCCATACGCGAGGCAATACCATAGCCAGCCAAGGCCGGTACGCCAAAAACACCGACCACCGAGGTAATCGCGGTAACTGACAAGTTGGAAAAAATGGCACTCAGTGATGACGGCAAGCCGACGGCCAAAATTTGCTTGAAATAGTAATAACGAATTCGGTGCCGCCGTAACCGTAAAATACTGCTTGAGGAGCGCATGTAACCAATAATTAAAAGCAGTGAGGCAGCATTGCAAATCAGTTGCGCATAGCCCGCCCCTGCAATTCCTAACTTCGGCGTACCCAATAGTCCCAATATCAATACGGGCGATAGTAATAGGCAGGCTAAGACATTTCCCAGCGTTATCAACGCAGGCACTTTGACATTGCCTGCCCCTCGTAAAGCAGACTGCAGCAATATATAAACCCAGTTGATAGTGGCCGAGCCAAACAGTATGTCCGAATAAAGCAGCGCTTGTTGTAAGGCATCTCCGGTTCCTCCCAGCGATGCGTAAATCGGGCGGCCAAATACCAGCAGCACAAGGGTAAATAAGCCGCCAAACACGATACCTATCAAGGTGGCGTGATAGGCCAATCGTTCCGCACTTTCTACATCCCTGGCACCGGTGGCACGAGCGATGGCGGAAGACACGCCCCCGCCTATGCCTCCGTTCGACATCATGATCATCAACATCACCATCGGTATCACCAATGATGCGCCCGCAATCGAATCCACCCCTAATGAGCTGACAAAATAAGTTTCCGCAACGCTAACCAGTGCGGACAGAAACATGACGCCGACTGTCGGCAATGCCAATTTAACCAATACCGGAAACAAGGGGCCCGATAAGATCATCGTCACATGTTTTTCGCTGTTTGATATCAGTTTGGACTGGATTTTCAGCTGTGAGCAATCATCACTATTTCCGTGCTGGATTTGCTGATCGTTAAATTTTGAAAGCTTTGGCTTTTTCATGTACTTATTTAGACGTGATCTTGAATGAAGTCAGGCCTGGAGACACCAAATTCCGCAGTCTTTGCGCTTGGCGGATCAAGGCATCTCCTTTAGCTCTCCAACATTGGGGGTTTATTTAAGATGGGATGACCGGCCCCCAAGGCGAAGCGCCGGGCGGTGCGACATTGACCAATTTTTCGTTTACAAACTCGTAAAAACCGCGCTCCGATAACTCGCGGCCAAACCCCGAGTTTTTGATCCCGCCAAACGGCAGTTCCGGGGCCGTCCAGGCGGGCTGGTTGATGAAAACCATGCCGCTTTCGATTTCCGCCGCAACGTCACGGCCGTGTTCGACATTAGCGGTAAAAATGGATGCGCCGAGTCCAAACGAGGTCGCGTTGGCCAATGCAATGGCTTGCGCTTCACTATCAACCACGTAAATGGCGGCGACCGGGCCAAACAGTTCTTGTTGATAGATCGGATTATTGGCGTCTATTTCGGTGATCACGGTAGGCTCAAGAAAATAGCCTGGTCTGTCGATTCTTTTACCGCCAAGTACGACGTTGGCACCACCGGCTTGGGCCTGCGCAATCTGATCGAGCAGCAGCTTCAGCGCTTTTTCCGAAGATAGCGGCGCCAACGTCGTTGCCGGATTCAGCGGATCGCCGGCGCGCAAGGACGACATGCGTTCGACAAAACCCTCCAGAAACGCCTCGCCGCGCGCTTGTCCCACCACAATAAGGCGTTTCGAGCCGACGCAACATTGGCCGCAGTTGAACATGCGCCCGAACAACGCACTATCGAGCGTGGACTCAAGCGGAGCGTCTTCCAGCACCAACAGCGGATCACTCCCGCCCATTTCCGCCACGACTTTTTTCAATGCTCGCCCGGCGCGTCCCGCCACCGCGGCGCCGGCAGTTTCGCTACCGGTGACCGTGACGCCGCGCACCCGCGGATCGTCGATGACGCGGCCGATTTGTTCGATAGTCGCGAATAGATTGGTGTACACACCGTCCGGGGCGCCGGCGTCTTCGAATAGCCTGGCTAAGGCCAGTGCCGACTGCGGGACGTTTTCCGCATGCTTCAGCAATAAGACGTTGCCGGCCATCAATTGCGGGCCAGCAACGCGCGCAACTTGGTAATAAGGGAAATTCCAGGGTTCTATGCCCAGTATCACCCCTACCGGTTCGATCGATACTTGGGCGGTCGGTGCTTCCGGCAAGGCTTTCGGTGCAAGATATTTTTTCGCATTTTTGGCGTAGTACTGGAGTATCCCGGCGGTAATGTCTACTTCTGCGTACGCTTCGCCAATGAGCTTACCCATTTCTAACGTCAAAAATTGCGCGTACTCTTCTTTCCTTTCCAGCAGAATCGATGCTGCTTTCGCCATAACCTTAGCGCGTTCATCGACCGAATAATGGTGCCACTCCTCCCGATAGGCTTGATCGGCTTTCGCAATCGCAAGTTCAAGATCGGAATCGGATAGTTCAGGATAAGATGCTAGTAATTCGCCGGATGAGGGATTGATGGATTGATAAGCCATATTTCTATCTCTTTTTAGTCGATACCGCCTTGCTAAGAGGCATAAAGCCAGACCGATAGCGCGATCAGAAACGTGTATCGACGATTGTGGAAAAAGTGCCCGGTTCACCATGAACGGGGCACTCGTATTCACTAACCCGTTACGCCAGGAGACAGTAAAAAGTGACCCGCGGGTAGTTTTTCTTGGTAGGTGTAAGGGCTAGCCTTGTTTTCCGCAACCCAACGTTTTTCGGCTATCGATTCGAAGGGCGGGGGTAATTCGCCTTGTAGCGACCAAAGGTCGAACGGGGTTTCGTCAATTGAAATTTCCCAATCGAAACCGCGTTCCTTCACAAAAGGCGCAATGACGTCGTCAAGCGTTCGCATCCACCATTCTCGTATGATGGGGCCCGGCAATGTTCTGGCAATTTGATCGACCTTGAAACGAATAAATTTGTCATTACGCACGCCACCGACGAAGCAATTACCTTTCGCCACTTCTTCGAAAATGACCACGGCGTAAAATCTTGGGATGGGTACACCCGCATAAACGTTAGTGATTTGTTCGGCCAATTCTTGTTTGTCTTCGGCACTGAACGCATTGGTAGGATGATAGACTTTCCACAAAGGCATGATGATTCTCCTGATATTTGAGTAGGTTTTGGTGATCTTGCTAACCACCTTGTTTTTCTCAATCAGCATTCCGCCAAAACTCGGCACTTGCTGCACGATTGAGAGTAAGGAGACGGGCCACCGCGTTGACTTGCAAATTCCTTGGGGGAAAACTAAGTGCCGATGGCTGCGTCGGGAATAAATTTATGCCTGAGACGGCAAACGGTAAAATGCTTTGTATTCATGCGCCTATGAAAATAATTGATGCCAAGCGCCTTCGGCATTTCGGTAACATAGCCCGCGTTTACATTCCGGCAACCCAGCCATGGCGGACTTAAGAACATTTGATTTGAATCTATTGATCGCTTTCGATCTGCTGATGAAGGAACGCAACGTGTCGCGGGCGGCGGACAAAATGTTCATTAGCCAGTCGGCAATGAGCCACGTGCTGCAACGCTTGCGGCAACAACTGGAAGATCCGTTGCTGGTGAAAACCCCGGCGGGTATGACGCCGACGCTACGCGCGCTGTCGTTGGTGGCGCCGGTAGCGGCGGTACTCAAAGATGTGGAAGGTTTGATTCGCGCGCCGGCGCCGTTCGATCCCGCCACTTGTCGGCGCTCTTTTAGCATTGCGGCGACGGATTACGTGGAAGCCTTGCTTTTACCCATACTGGCGCCTCGCATTGCCCAACAGGCACCGGGCGTGGATATTCATTTCAAACGTACCAGCAGCCGTTTTCCTTCGCATGCACTGGAGCAAGGTGAGATAGACCTGATACTGGGTTTTGACGTGATGTTGAATCCCCCCAAGCATCTACATTGTGAACGCCTTTTCGACGATTTCATGGTCTGTGTGGCGCGCATCGGCCACCCGCGAGTGAATGCGGCATTAACGCTGGAAGACTATATAGACCTGCCGCATATTCTGGTGTCCAGAACCGGCGCCACTACCGGGCAGGTCGACAGCTGGCTAGCAGAACATGGCCGCGAGCGGCGCGTGGCGCTGACCGTGTCGCATTTTCTGTCCGCGTCGATGATTGTGGCGCAAACGGATATGGTCATGGCTTTTCCCAAACGCACGGCCGAGCAATTCGCCCAGACCTTGCCGCTGCAATTGGTGCCCTTGCCGCTGGATTTACCGCATTACGACACGGTCATGGTCTGGCATCCGCTGCAAGACCAGGAGTTTGCCAACCGCTGGCTACGTGATGAAATTCGCGCCGCTTGCGCCACGCTGGACCATCAATCGCCAAACTTTGGTTCGCCCAACTCGGGAAAGTAGCGGATCTGGATGCGCCGGCAATAATCGACTAACGCGGATTGCGTTAAGGCATAATCCTTGACCGGCGAATTGACCGGGCAGGCCAATAGATTGATCAATACGCCGAACGCCGAGGCATCGACGCTAGAGGGCCGATCACCCAGTAAAAACATCTTGTCCTGAAGTGCGGCGGATACAGCCGCCACATCATGTCGACCCAATTCGAAAATATGTGTGGCAGGTAGCCGGCCAATGCCTTGGCCGCGTAGTTGCCCCCGAATCCGCATCCGATAAAGTGCTGCCACTACATCCGCCAGTGGTTGCTGCAAGCCTTGAAAAATCGCCTGCTTATTGATTTGCCAATTTTCCGGTCCGTATTGCCAGCGGCTATATATACACACCCAATACAAATGTTCTTCCAATAAGCGTTGCCAGGCCAGAGCTTGCCCGCTTTGCTCTGCCGACAGATGCCCATCCAGGCTATCGCCGTAATGATCTCGCAGATAGCCGATAATCAACCGGCTATCGGCAAGCTTTTGGCCGTTGACTTCTATGAAAGGTAGCTTGCCGAAGGGCGCATAGAGGGGCAAAGTTTCGGCAATCCGATATTCGATGCCGGCCATGCGCAGATAGGTTTCCAGCTTGACGCAAAACTGGCTGGGGTTGGGAATGTTCCAGGCTCTGGGAAATTGATACAAGGTAATCATGTGGAACTCTGTTTCTGCCCCACCACAACCGACGAGGCGCGCCTTAGAAATATCCAGCCATTGTATCTTTTATAAGCGTCTTGCAGTGCGAATTGATCAGCCGCTATCCGGTAGTACGAAACGCAGTGGGCGGGTGCCGATCTTGGCGCCGGAAACCGCGTCAATGGCTACCGGTTTAACATCCTCTCCCGTTTCAACATCCTGGATCCGTACTAGCGGCCCCTCGCCGCGATATTGATGCCCCCAAGCACCGATCATCACCAGCACCGGCAGAAAATCGCGGCCGGCGGCCGTCAACACATACTCTTCGCGCGGCGGCCGCTCCGAATACAGCCGTTTTTCCAACATTCCTTCCTCCGTCAGTGTAGCCAGTCGTCGCGTCAATATCGTCGGTGCGATGCCCAGGCTTTTTCGAAATTGGTCGAAGCGGGTCAGGCCGATATGGGCGTCCCGCAGAATCAATAAACTCCAGGTGTCGCCGAGAAAAGCCAGGCAGCGAGCGATCGGACAAGGATCGGCGCAACTATTTTTATCGTTCATACGTTTTTAGTAGTGACTTAATATCGAATTAGTAGTAACATTACTTTCAAAATGATAGTAACACTTAACCGATAGACAATCCACCCCACAAGGAGATTTGATATGAACAATAAAGACCATGCTGTAGCCCTGATCACCGGCGCATCCTCGGGCATTGGGCTGGTAACGGCCAAGGCCCTGCAACAAGCCGGTTACCGTGTATTCGGCACCAGCCGCAAGGCGCTTACAAGTGCCGATGGCATCACGATGTTGACCTGCGACGTCACCGACGAAGCTTCGGTAAAGAATGCAGTAGCCGAGGTTTTGAAACAGACCGGCCGCATCGATCTGCTGGTCAATAATGCCGGCATTGGCTTGCTCGGCGGCGCGGAAGAGTCTTCCTCCGCGCAAGCCCAGGCGCTGTTCGACGTCAACGTCTTCGGTATTACCCGTGTGACCAACGCCGTGCTGCCAACCATGCGCAGCCAAAGAAAAGGCAGAATCGTCAATATCAGCTCGGTCCTGGGCTTGATCCCCGCGCCTTACAACGCGCTGTATGCCGCAACCAAGCATGCAGTTGAAGGTTATTCCGAATCGCTGGATCACGAACTGCGCACCTTCGGCATCCGGGTTGTTTTGGTTGAACCGGGATATACCCGCACTTCGTTCGAAACAAGCTTAGCCAAACCTGATCGGCCGCTGGCCGTTTATGACGCCGTACGTACCCGAATGGCGACTCTGATGCGGATTGGCGTGAATGCGGGCGACGCCCCTAGCGTGGTCGCTGATACGGTGTTGAAAGCTGCGACTGCCGCCGTACCGAGGTTGCGGTATACCGCCGGAAAACAAGCAAGCCAAGTGCGTTTCCTGCGTCGTTTCCTTCCGGAAGCCATGGTAGACAAGAGCTTGCGGAAGTTTAACCAGTTACCAATAGCCTGAAAAAAGATAGCGGCATGATCGATTTGTCTAAAAATCTCAAGACGACTGTGTATGCAGTGAATTGCACATCCGGACAGGAGCGCTATTAAGATGAGTCTCGTCAACAAAACCGGCCCCGGACTTAATGGCCTAGACCAGTTGCGCGCCCTGATGGCTTCGGGTTTGAAGCCAGGCATCATGGTATCGCTGGATTTCGAGCTGGTGGAGGTCGACCTCGGCAAAGCCGTCTTTGCCGGCAAGCCGGGCGAGCATGCTTACAACCCACTGGGCACCGTTCACGGCGGCTATGCGGCCACCTTGCTAGATTCCGCCTGCGGTTGTGCGGTCCATTCCCGGCTGACCGAGAAACAGGCCTACACGACTCTGGAATTGAAAATTTCCTATCTCAAGGCGATGACCAAGAATACGGGCTTGCTAAGGGCGGAGGGCACTGTTTTGTCGCTAGGGAAGCGAGCAGCTTTTGCCGAAGCACGTCTCGCCGACACTGAAGGCCGACTCTATGCCTCGGCGACTTCGACGTTGTTGATATTCGGGCGAGAAGCTAGGTGATGGCCATTTCTTTGGAGTTATAAGAACAATGCCTATTCAAACCGCAAAGGCGCGCGAACGAATCTTGTTGGCGGCGAAAGCGCTATTTTCCACCCAAGGTATTAGAGCCACTGGTATCGATAGCATCGTCAACTCTGCGACTACCAGCAAGATGAGTCTGTACAAGCATTTCTCCTCCAAAGAGGCGTTGATTGTCGCCTGCCTGCAAACACACGATACCGAATTTTGGACGTGGTTCGTCGAGCAAATCGAGCGTAAAGCTCGGACGCCAAAAGACAAGCTATTAGCCATTTTCGATGTTCAGGCTGAATGGTTGGGTAGTCCTAATTTTCAAGGTTGCCCATTGATCAAGGCGGCTGTGGAATTTCCCGAGCAAAGCCATGCGGCGCATCAAGTATCCGCGGCGTTTTACAGCAAGTTTCGACGTTATATCGCCGATCTAGCCGGACAAGCCGGAGCGCAGTTTCCGGAACGGCTGGCCGGGCAACTCTGTGTTTTATTTGAAGGCGCCATCGTAGCCGAACAATTGCAGCGCCATTCCGGCGCAGCCGAGGATGCCAAATTGGCCGCCGTACTACTGATCAAAAACAGCACCGAATGATGATGACGAATATTACCGAACCTTTTACCGAAGAAGGGGGCAACATGCCGAAACCCAAAGCGCCGTTAACACCCACCTGTCGTGAACGGCTGCAATCCAGATTTACAAGCAAAGGTTGGTTGCTGGCCGCGTTAATGCCGCTAACGATGAGCCTCGGATGCAGCGACCAGGACAAAGCAATGCAAACGGTTGCCCGCCCGGTAAAAGTATTTCGAATCGAAGGAAACGCCGTTTCTGGTGTTAGAAGTTTTGCCGGGGAAGTCAGGGCAAGAATCGAAACGCCCTTATCCTTCCGGGTATCGGGCAAGCTGCTGGAGCGCAAAGTAGACGTTGGCGATCCGGTGCGTAAAGGCCAGTTGATGGCAATACTGGACGGCAACGATTACCGCCTCGCAGTTCAAAGCCTTAAGGCTCAGCTGGCTGCCGCGCAGGCCGACAGCAATTTCTTACGGGACGATCTTGTGCGATACCGCGAGCTGCTGACTCAACAAGTCATCAGTCCGCCGGAGTTCGAGCGGCACGAGACCGCTTATACCACGGCGCGGGAGCGAACGGCGGCACTGGAAGCGCAATTGGGCGAGGCGCTTAACCAGCTCAACTATACCGAGCTACATGCCGACCGCGACGGCGTGGTCACGGGGCTGGCAGTCGAAGCCGGACAAGTACTGGCCGCCGGTCAGGCCGTGGTGACGTTGGCCCAGCTCGACGAAAAGGAAGTTCATTTCGACGTGCCCGAGCATCGCTTACAAGAAATCCAGCGCCAACAAGACGTTAATGTGGCTTTATGGTTCGACGACAAGCGCCGACTTAAGGCCAGAATTCGCGAGATCGCCTCGGCCGCCGATCCGATTAGCCGCACCTATCGCATCAAGGCGACTTTGCTGGAAGGTCTGGATGCCGCGCAATTAGGCATGACGGCGACGGTTTATATCGCGGCGAACACCGCTTCCGCCATCGCCATCCCGCTTTCCGCCGTCTATACCCCGCAAAACCAGACCGACCATCCTTTAGTCTGGTTGGTCGACGAGCAGGCGGCCACGGTCAAATCCGTGCCGGTTAAGCTCGGCGAAACGCTGGCCGGCGAACGCATTGCCGTCGAGGGAGTAGCACCTGGTCAATTGCTGGTCAGCGCCGGCGTCCAGCGTCTGGCCGAGGGCCAGTCTGTCCGCTTACCGGCAAAAAATGCACCGGCTAAAGAGGGGCAACCATGAAAGCGTTCAACCTCAGCGAATGGGTACTTAAACACCGCTCCTTCACCGGCTTTATGCTCGCACTGGTGGTGCTCGGCGGCCTATTCGCTTATTACAAACTGGGCCAGCAGGAAGATCCGCCGTTCACCTTCCGCATCATGGTGGTCAAAACCCTCTATCCCGGCGCCACTGCACTGGAGGTGGAACAGCAGTTGACCGATAGGCTGGAAAAGAAAATCCAGGAGTTACCCAACCTGGATTATCTGCGCAGTTATTCAAAACCCGGCGAATCGGTGATTTTCGTCACGCCCCGCGAGGATGCGCCGCCCAGCGACATCCCCGAGCTTTGGTATCAAGTGCGTAAAAAAGTCGACGATATCCGCATGACACTGCCGCCCGGTAGCATCGGGCCATTTTTCAACGACGAATTTGGCGATACCTATAGCTTGATCTACGCCTTCTCCGGCGATGGCTTTAGTTATGCCGATCTGAAATTGGCCGCCGATTCTGTTCGCCAGCAGCTTTTGCGGGTCAAGGATGTCGAGAAGGTCGATTTGATCGGCGTGCAGGACGAAAAGATTTTCGTCGAGTTTTCCGACAAAAAGCTGGCCGAATTGGGCCTGGATGCGGCGGCGGTCGCCCAGGCCTTGCAGGCGCAGAACGGCATGGCGGCGGCCGGCATAGTGTTTTCTCCGCAACGCAATCTGCCGATACGCCTGACCGGCACGTTCGACTCGGAAGATAGCGTCGCCAATATGGCGGTCCGCATTGCTAATCGAACTTTCAAGGTTAAAGATTTTGCCAAGGTGACTCGCGGCTATGTCGATCCGGCTGAATTCAAGATGCGTTTCAACGGCAAACCGGCGCTTGGTCTCGGCGTAACGATGAACAAGAAAGGCAACGTTATCGATCTGGAACAAGCCTTGGATGAGAAGCTGGCCGGCATAGCAACCGAGTTGCCGTTAGGTCTGGACGTGGAGCCGGTCGCCAATCAAGGCCATGTGGTTAAAAACCAGATGGCGGAATTCGGGCGAACCTTCTTCGAAGCCTTGGCGACCGTGTTGGTGGTCAGTTTCTTGAGCCTGGGCTGGCGCACCGGTTCCGTGGTGGCGCTGACCGTGCCGCTGGTGCTGGCCGCCACCCTGCTGGTCATGCTGCTGTGCGGCATCGACCTGCAACGGATTTCCTTGGGCGCGCTGATTCTGGCGCTGGGCTTATTGGTGGACGATGCGATGATTGCCGTCGAGATGATGGCCCGCAAGCTGGAAGAAGGCTGGGACCGGATGCGCGCTGCGACCTATGCCTATACTGCCACGGCCTTTCCGATGCTGACTGGCACCTTGATCACTATCGCCGGATTCCTGCCGGTGGGTCTGGCGCAATCCTCTGCCGGCGAATACACCGTGGCGATTTTCCAGGTGGTAGGCATTTCGCTGATACTGTCTTGGATAGGCGCGGTGGTATTCACTCCGTATTTGGGCTTTTTGATCCTCAAGGTGCATGCCAACGCCGATGGCCCGATCCACGACCTGTTCGATACGCCGTTCTATAACCGATTGCGCCGCTGGGTGGATGCCTGTGTAGCGCACCGTAAGAAAGTCATTGTCGCCACCCTGGCTTTGTTCGGCCTGGGTGTCGTGGCTTTAGCACACGTTCCCGAACAGTTCTTCCCGCTGTCCAACCGGCCGGAAGTCATCGTCGACCTGTGGCTGCCGGAAGGCAGTGCCTTCGAGCAAACCGAAGCCGCCGCCCAACGCATGGAAACGCTATTAGCCAAGGACCAGGATGTGGAACATGTCGCCAGCTATATCGGCAGCGGCACGCCGAGGTTTTTCATGTTGATCGTGCAGCAACTGGCGAATACCAATCTCGCCGAATTGGTGGTGATGACCAAGGATAACCAGGCGCGCGAGCGGGTGATGCAGCGCGTCCGGCAGATGCTTGAGACCGATTTCCCGAATGTCAGGGGCCGGGTCAAACGGCTGAATGTCGGGCCGCCGATGGATTATCCGTTGGCGTTCAGGGTGCTCGGCGAAAACCCCAATATCGTACGCGGCATTGCCGACCGGGTAGCCGACGTCGTGCGCAAGCATCCCGGCACCGTGGACGTCAACGACGACTGGCATGACCGCATGCCCTCGTTCCGCTTAGTCTTAGATCAGGACAAGGCCCGCGCCCTTGGCGTGTCGACGGCCAGCTTGTCGCAAGCCTTGCAGGCGCATTACGCCGGCATTCCGGTCGGGCAGTTGCGCGAGCAGGATAAATTGATCGACATCGTCTGGCGGGCCAATCCCGAATTGCGCACTGCCGCCGACGAATTGCCTGACGTTGCGGTACGCACGGCTAACGGCAAATCGGTAGCGTTATCCCAGTTCGTCAAGTTCGAAACCGTGTTCGAGGACGGCGTGCGCTGGCGGCGCAACCGCTTCCCGGCCATTTCGGTGCGCGCCGACGTGGCCGACGGCAAGATGGCTCCGGACGTGGCGGCGGAAATCGTCCCGAAACTTAAATCCATACAGGACAGCTTGCCAGCCGGTTATTTCATCGAAACCGGCGGCTCCAAGGAAGACGCGGTGACCGCGCAGAAGTCAATTCTGATCTGGATTCCGCTGGTGCTGATCGCCACGCTGATCTTGTTGATGATGCAGTTGCAGAATCTGTCCAGGACTTTCATGGTGTTCAGCACCGCGCCGCTAGGCGTGATCGGCGCCGCTTTCGCCTTGCTGTTGTTCCGGGCGCCGTTCGGGTTCGTGGCCTTGCTCGGCATCTTGGCGCTGGCCGGCATGATCATGCGCAATTCAGTGATATTGGTGGACCAGATCGATCAGGACGAGCAGTCGGGACTCGACACTTGGTCGGCCATCGTCGAATCGACGGTACGGCGGTTCCGGCCGATCATGCTGACCGCAGCGGCTGCGATCCTGGCGATGATCCCGTTGTCGCGCAACGATTTCTTCGGACCGCAGGCTATCGCCATCATGGGCGGGCTGACGGTGGCAACCGCGTTGACGGTGTTCTTCCTGCCGGCGTTGTATGCGGCGTGGTTTAGGGTGGAGCGTGGAGACGCCTCAGCTACCGGTGAGCTGGGGTGAGGGAGTAAAACTAATGTAGGTTGGGCTTCATTGCATTCAGCCCAACCTACATTTTGGCTCATATCATTATGGAGTTTTATAAATGAATAACCGATATTTAACACCGCTTACCTTGCTGTCCCTGGTTTGGCTAAGCGCCTGTACCCCGACCCGAGTCGGCGACCAAGTCGCGTTGAATAGCCCAGCGCAATGGCAACACGCGCCCAGCACTCAAACCGCCGAAACGGCGGACCTGAAGACTTGGTGGCAAGGATTCAACGATCCCTTGCTGAATGAGTTGATAGACCAAGCCTTGGCCGCCAACCACGATCTGAAGATCGCCACCGCTCGCGTCCGCGAAGCCAATGCGATGGTCACCGTCGCCGAAGCGGCGCTGTATCCCAGCCTCGATTTCTCACTTTCGGGCGGCCGGGAAAAGCGCATCGACCGCATCGTCGGCGTGCCGAGCGGGCAAGGCATCAAATTGATTACGCCGACCGCCGATGCCGTCAGCGGCGGATTGGCGGCGCGCTGGGAAATCGACTTGTTCGGCGGCCGGCATTTGGAAGCGGAAGCCGCCGCCGCTCAAGCCGAAGGCAGCAAGGAAGGCTTGCATGCGGCGCAAGTCGGTCTACTGGCTCAAGTAGCGACAAACTATATGGAACTGCGCGGCGTGCAGCAACGCACCAGCATTCTGCAAAGCAATATAGCCTTGCAGCGCGAACGGCTGAGGACATTGCAGGCATTCGTTAAAGCCGGACTGGCTAACGAGGCGGATATGGCCCGCCAGCAAACGCTATTGCAAGGCACCGAAGCGACGCTGCCGCAATTGACCAACGCCGGGCAAAAGCTGATCCACCGTTTGGGCGTGTTGCTGGGCGAGCCGCCGGAAAACCTGGAACAGCGGTTGGCCGTCGCCGGCCCGTTGCCGAAGCAAGCGCCGACCATGCCCAACCTGTTGCCGGCCGATTTATTGGCGCAACGTCCCGATTTGCGCCTAGCGCAAACCGAAGTCAGCACGGCGGCAGCCAACCTGGGTTCGGCGCGAGCCGATCTTTATCCCAAGCTGGTGCTGTCGGCCAGTGGTGGCCTCGGCGCGCTGGCGGTCGGCGGCTTTCCGAGTCTGGCCGATAGCGTTTATGCATTGGGCTCCGGCCTTTCCGCACCGATCTTCAACGCCGGACGCATCCGCGCCCATATCGCCGCCGCCGATGCGCGGCTGGATCAGGTCGCGGCCAATTTCGAGAAGACTTTTTTGCTGGCATTGGAAGACGTGGAAAACGCCTTCGTTACCCATCGTGCCGCCACGGATAGCCTGGGCCAATTGACTACAGCTGAAGCCTCGGCGGAAAAAACCTACCGGCTGGTCGATGCCATGTATCAGCGCGGTGCCGGCAATTATCTGGCCGTGCTGGATGCTCAGCGCAGCAAGCTGGCTGTCAGCGATGAACGCGCCAGAGCCGAAACGGCGGCCGGCGTGGCGATGGTGTCACTGTATCGAGCGTTCGGCGGCGGATGGATGGCCGCATCGTCCGGCAGCGAGTTCAGTCACCAGAAGACATTGGCAACTCGATGACGAAAACTGTAAAAGCGCCAATCGACGGTGTCGTTACCAATACTGGAATGCAGTTTTTCAAATCAAAGGCAAACTGGCAATTGTGCGAAGTGATAATCCGAAGGGAACCCCGGCGTGATAGCCTTTAGAGCCATGGGGTCGCCACTGCAAAAATCATCGCTTCACAACAATCTGCGAACCCTAACCTTTCCTCGCGGCGGAACCGGTTCGAATATATTCCATTCCAGAGTTTGCGAGCCTGCTACTCGCCGGCGACCGCCATCCGCTCCAGCAGAATCGAGCCGACCCGCAGATTGCCGCGCATATCCACGTCGTTGCCGATCGCAACGATGTTGCGCAACATATTTTTCAGATTGCCGGCGATCGTGATTTCCTGCACCGGGTATTGAATTTGGCCGTTTTCGACCCAGAAACCCGATGCGCCGCGTGAGTAGTCTCCGGTTACCCGGTTAATGCCCTGGCCCATCAACTCGGTGACCAACAAGCCGGTATCCAGCAAGGCCAGCATGCCGGCGAAATCGCGTTCGCCCGGCTCGACGATCAGATTGTGCACGCCGCCGGCATTGCCGGTGGTGCGCATACCCAGTTTGCGCGCGGAATACGTACTGAGTACGTACGATTCCAGGACTCCGCCGCGCACGATGTCGCGCGCCTGAGTGGTCACCCCTTCGGCGTCGTAACTGGCGCTGCCCAGCGCTCCGGGTAACATCGGTTCTTCATGAATGCGGACGAAATCCGGCATCACTTGAGTATGCAGGGAATCCAGCAAAAACGACGACTTGCGGTATAAATTGCCGCCACTGACCGCGCCGATCAAGGCGCCGATCAAACCCGACGCCATTTCCGCCGCGAACAATACCGGACATTGGCGGGTACTCAAACCGTGGGCGCCCAATCGGGCCACTGTCCGTTGCGCCGCCTTGCGCCCCACTACCTCGGGCGTTTCCAACAGTAGCGGATTGCGCGCCACGCTGTACCAATAATCGCGCTGCATGCCGTCGTTGGCGCCGGCCAGCACCGAACAGCTCAGCGAATGCCGGCTGGACTGGTAGCCCTGCAAAAATCCCAGCGAGTTCCCGAACACCCGGGTTCCGGAATGGCTGTTGACGGTCGCGCCTTCCGAATTGCTGATCGCCGCGTCGTATCCGCGCGCGGCGTTCTCGCAAGCCACCGCCAATTCGATGGCTTGCTCGGCGTCTATGGCCCAGGGGTGGTAAATATCCAAATCGACCGAGGTACGCGCCAAGTCCTCCAAATCCGGCAAACCGGCGAATTCGTCGGCACTGGCATAGCGGGCGATGCTGCAGGCCGCCTTCACCGTTTCGGTCAGCGACTCGACGGAAATATCGTTGGTGCTGGCCGAGCCCTTTTTTTTGCCGAAATAGACCGTGACGCCGATTCCCTGGTCGCAGTGGTACTCGATGGTTTCGACTTCGCCCAGGCGGGCCGAGACCGACAAACCGTTGTCGATGCTAAAGCCGGCCTCGGCGGCATCCGCGCCCTGGCGCTTGGCTTCGTCCAGCAGTTGCTGAACGACTTCTTTTAAGCGATTGATTTCTTCTGGGTTCTGCAAGTTGAGTTTCCTTGAAAGCTGGTTTTGGCCGACGCGGTCGGTCCCGGATCGGCTTAAACGCCGGTACCGCCGACGGTCAAACCGTCGATTTTCAGGGTCGGCTGGCCGACGCCGACCGGCACGCTCTGCCCGTCCTTGCCGCAGGTGCCGACGCCGCTGTCGAGCTGCATGTCGTTGCCGACCATCGAAACCTTGGTCAACACGTCCGGACCGTTGCCGATCAGGGTCGCGCCCTTGACCGGCCGGGTAATTTTGCCGTTTTCGATCAAATAGGCTTCGCTGGCCGAGAACACGAATTTACCGGAGGTGATGTCAACCTGCCCGCCGCCGAAGTTGCGGGCATACAAACCCTTGGACACCGAACGGATGATTTCTTCCGGATCGCTTTGCCCCGGCAGCATGTAAGTATTGGTCATCCGCGGCATCGGCAGATGGGCGTAGGATTCGCGGCGACCGTTACCGGTCGGCTTGACGCCCATCAAATGGGCGTTCAGCCGGTCCTGCATGTAACCGCGCAGGATGCCGTTTTCGATCAATACCGTGTTCTCGGTCGGCGTGCCTTCGTCGTCGATACTCAGCGAGCCGCGCCGTCCCGGCAAGGTGCCGTCGTCGACCACGGTGCATAAATCCGAGGCCACCCGTTCGCCAACCCGTCCGCTGAACGCCGAGGTACCCTTGCGGTTGAAGTCGCCTTCCAGGCCGTGACCGATCGCTTCGTGCAACAAAATGCCCGGCCAGCCGGAACCCAGAACCACGGTCATGTTGCCGGCCGGCGCCTCGCCGGCTTGCAGATTGACCTGAGCCTGGCGCACCGCTTCCCGCCCGTATTCGAAGGCGCGATCGCCCTCCAGAAAATAGCCGTAATCGCAACGACCGCCGCCGCCCATGCTGCCCTGTTCGCGGCGACCGTCTTCGACCATGATCACCGACACGTTCATTCTGACCAGCGGTCTGACATCGGCAACCAAGCCGCCGCTCTGATCCGCGATCAACACCGTGTCGTAGGCCGCCACCAGACTGACCATGACTTCCTCGATGCGGCTGTCCAATTTGCGGGTTTCGCTATCCACCCGTTTCAGCAGATCGATCTTGGCCTGGTCGTCCAAGGATTTCAGCGGGTTCAAGGGCTGGTACAAATTCGGCCAGTTCGCGGCGGTATCGATGCGATGCCGGGCATTTTGGCCTTGCCGAACGATGGCTTTGACGTTGTTCGCCGCCTCCAGCAAAATCGGCAGTTCGATGCGGTCGCTATAGGCAAAGCCGGTTTTATCGCCGCTGACCACCCGCACGCCGGCGCCGTGCTCGATCGAATGGCTACCTTCCTTGACAATGCCGCCCTCGAGCGACCAGGATTCAAAGTGGCTGGATTGAAAATAAATGTCGGCGGCATCGACCGGCGCACCCAGCAGAGCGGCCATCACCCGGTCTACGTCTTGAACTTGCAGACCGTTTGCGGCCAGGATGGAGTCGGTAACTTGATCGAGTAGGGACATGAATGAGTTTAAGTTTAAGTGTTCCGGCGGCCGCGCGGCTCAGATGACGAAAAAGGACGCAATATAACCGACCGCGACCACGACCACCAGCAACGCCGCCTTATTGGCCAGCGTCAGCGATTGCCAATACAACTCGAATTCGGTTTTACGGCGCACCCAACATTCGATCAGCCATAATTTGAGCGCCAGCCAAACCCTGGGCATGATTTTCCACAAGCGGTACAAGCCGTAGCCTACCATGGACATCAGAATGTAAAAGGTCACGACCTGACTGCCGTGGCGACCGGTATCGAACAGGAACTCGATAATCTCGCCGATATCCAGGATGTGAAACACCACCTCGACCGCTTCTTCGATACCCAGCTCAATCCATTCGAACGCTCCGTGCAGCAATTCGAAAAGCAAATGGAACAACTCGCCCAATAACTCCAGCGTGATGTCGTACATGACGATCGCCAGCACGATGAAACCGACGATGATTAAGTCGAGATGCTTTCTAAGCATTGAGTCAGCCCCTTTCCGCCGCCAATGCGACCGTTTCCGGCACCTGCCAATCCACCCGCCACTGGCCTCGCCCGGCCGCCAGCACGCCGTCCAGCCAGGGCAACAACGCCTCGGCTTGCCGATCGAGTTGCCAGGGCGGATTGACGAAGACCATTCCGGCCCCGGTCATACCCCGGCCCACCGAATCGGCGGCAACGCAATGTTCGATCCGCAATTGCTTGGGAATGCCGGTCGCGACCAAAAGCCGCATAAAGCGTTCGGTCGCGTCTCTATCGATCACCGGATACCAAATCACGTAAACGCCGCCGGCAAACCGGTGGTAAGCGGCCGCCAGCGCTTGCGCCACCGCTTGATATTCGCTCTTCAGTTCGTAACTCGGATCGATCAGAATCAGGCCGCGCTTCTGGATCGGGGGCAGTTTTTTACCCAACATCCGCAAACCGTCCTCTTTCGCCACCGTCACCTGATTATCTCCGGCATATAGTTGTTGTAAGACCTGAAAGTCGCTGGAATGCAATTCCGACAATGATAACCGATCTTGCGACCTGACCAAGCGTCTTACCAGTTGCGGCGAACCGGGATAACGCGACAGACGGTTGCCGGTATTTTCGGCCCGCACCGCCGCCAGGTAATCGCGCAGCAAGGGTGACGGTTGCTTTTCATCCCAAAGCCGCGCGATACCCTCCCGATATTCGCCGGTCTTCTGGGCAAACTCCGACTTGAGCGCATATTTACCCGCCCCCGCATGAGTCTCGATATACACGAAGGGCTTGGCCTTTTGCTTGAGCGCACCGATCGCCAGACTAAGCAGGCTGTGCTTTAAAACATCGGCGAAGTTGCCGGCGTGAAAACCGTGGCGATAGCTGAGCATGCGCTAACCTGAAAAAGAGGATGGAAACGGGTACCGGCTAACCACAAACATCGCCTAGCCCAATTTGGAGCGAAACATGAAATAGACCGCGCCCAGCAAACACAGGCCGGCCCAGAGATAATCGAGTTTCAACGGTTCTTTCAGATAAAAAACCGAGAAGGGTACGAACACGCTCAACGCAATCACTTCCTGAACGATTTTCAGCTGACCGACGCTCAACGCGGTGTAGCCGATGCGATTGGCCGGCACTTGAAACAAATATTCGAACAACGCCACCCCCCAACTGACCAGCGCCGCCAGCAACCAATGCCGACCGTTCAACTCCTTCAGATGGGCGTACCAGGCGAAAGTCATGAATATATTGCTGCAAACCAACAGGCCCGCCGACGTTAAAATCGCGTTCATGCGCTCAGCGTTTGCGCCACGGCCAAACGCCGCTGTTTGAATTGTTGGACTCCCGCGATGCGCAGTTGTCGAATGGCCGCGCCGATTTGCGGGCCGGATGCGCCGTTTTCGGTAGCCGGCGTCGTGTCCACCGCCACGGCGGCGGCGGCGGCCTCGCGCAGATAGGCGGCTTGCGGATAGTCGCGCTGTTCGAAGCCGGTTCGGCCGCGCGCGTCGGCTTCGCAAGCCAGGATGAAATCTTCCAGGCAACTGTCCGGCTTGAACGCGCCAATCGCCTGCAACATGTCCACCAGCGTGTCCGGCCGCAGCTCCAAAACCCGGTGACAGTGAGTATGGTAGGCCATCACGTGAGCCGCCAGGGTTTTGTAGGCTTTCGGCACCCGCAAGCGCTCGCAAAACCGCTCCAGTACCGGCAACCCTTTTTGTTCGTGGCCGTGGTGACTGGGCCAGAAGTGGCTAAGCGTCAGCGCCTTACCCAAATCGTGCAGCAAGGCCGCCAAGCGAACTTCGGGACTGGTGGACAAGTTAGCCGCCTGTTCCAGCACCATCAGCGCGTGGATGCCGGTATCGATTTCCGGATGATGTTTTTCCGGCTGCGGCACACCGAATAAGGCGTCGATTTCCGGAAAAACTACCTTCAAGGCGCCGCAGTCGCGCAATACTTGAAAAAACGCCGCCGGACGCGGCTCCGCCAAAGCTCTGGACAATTCCGCCCAGACTCGCTCGGCCACCAAATAATCGACCTCGCCGGCCGCGACCATGTCCGCCATCAAGGCCATCGTCTCGTCGGCCACGACAAAGCCCAAGTGGGCGTAACGCGCCGAAAATCGCGCCACCCGCAGAATCCGTACCGGATCTTCGCAAAACGCCGGCGATACGTGCCGCAACAGACGATTTTGCAAGTCGCGTTGTCCGTTGTAGGGATCGATCAACCGGCCGTCGGCGTCCAGGGCCATCGCATTGACCGTCAAGTCGCGGCGCATTAAATCTTCGTCCAGCGTCACGTCCGGCGACGCGTCGATAGCGAAGCCCTTGTAGCCCGGCGCGGTCTTGCGCTCGGTACGAGCCAGGGCGTATTCCTCGTGAGTCTCGGGATGTAAAAACACCGGAAAATCCTTGCCGACCGGCCGAAATCCCAACGCCAGCATGGCCTCGGCGGTTTCGCCAACCACCAGCCAATCCCGTTCCGTTACCGGAAGATCCAGCAAACGATCACGTACCGCGCCGCCGACCAGATAGGTTTTCATGCACTCGAAACTCACCGCTTTATGACCAGCGCAACAGTATAAAGGACTCCCGCCGAGAGCGCCCGGCTTATTCGATCGCAACCACCCGGAGCCTGGAACTTACGCCGGGTAGCGCACTCAAAACGCCCGCTACCCGAGCACAGTCTACGTCAGTTGCGCAATAAAACACTTCATCGTATACTTCGGGCAGCTTTCTTGATCAAGCTAGCACACTACAACAAAGCCTCTGGAGGGTATACAAATGAAATGGGAAACACCTGCTTACAATGACATGCGTTTTGGCTTCGAAGTCACCATGTACATCTACAACCGTTAATCGCAACGGCTGTTCCTAAAAAGGGGCAATTTTCCTGCCCCTTTTTTTTGCCTGGCGTTTTTGAATCCCGTATCATGCGGCGCTCTTTCATTCACGCGAATCACTCATGAAAATCAGAGTTCTCGGCGCCGGCGCCGGCGGCGGTTTCCCGCAATGGAACTGCAATTGCGACAATTGCGGCCGTTACCGCAAAGGCGAATTCAACGGCAAGGCCCGCACCCAATCCTCGATCGCGATCAGCACCGACAACCGCAACTGGCTGCTGTTCAATACTTCGCCCGACATTCGCGCCCAACTGGAAGCGTTTCCGGCGATTCAGCCCAAAGAAGGCATTCGCGATACCGGCATTAAGGCCGTCCTGCTGATCGACAGCCAGATCGACCACACCACCGGCATGCTGATGCTGCGCGAGGGCAAGCCGCTTAACGTGTATTGCACGGAGATGGTCCGCCAGGATTTGACCAGCGGCTTTCCACTGTTCACGATGTTGAAGGATTACTGCACGGTCAACCATCATGCTATTGCCTGCGACGAAACCCCGTTCGAAATTCCCGGCATAGACGACATCCGCATCTACGCCCACGCGCTGAAAAGCAAGGCGCCGCCCTACTCGCCCCACCGCCACGACCCGCACGACGGCGATAATATCGGCGTGATCGTCGAGCAAATCTCCACCGGTAAAAAACTGTACTACTCGCCCGGCCTCGGCGAAATCGAACCGCACGTGCTGCAAGCCATGCTCAACGTCGATTGCCTGATGGTGGACGGCACCTTCTGGACCGACGATGAAATGGTCACCCGCGGCATCAGCCAGAAGCGCGCCCGCGAGATTGGCCACTTACCTCAATCCGGCCCCGGCGGCATGATCGAAGTTCTCAACGGCGTACCCAAGGCCCGTAAGATTTTGATTCATATCAATAACACCAACCCGATTCTCGACGAAGATTCGGCTGAGCGTAAAATCCTAGATGCCAACGGCATCGAAGTGGCTTACGACGGTTTGGAAATCGACTTATAAAAAGGTGTTCAATGACTGCTGACAACCACCCCTGGTCCCGCGAAGAATTCGAAGCCAAATTGCGCGGCATGGAAAAGTACTACCACATTCATCATCCGATGCATGTGCTGATGAACGAAGGCAAGCTGACCAAGCAGCAATTACAGGGCTGGGTTGCCAACCGTTTTTATTACCAGGTCATGATCCCGATCAAGGATGCCAACATCATGGCCAATTGCCCGGACCGCGAAACTCGCGCCAAATGGGTGCAGCGCATTCTGGATCACGACGGCCATCCCGGCGACACCGGCGGCATCGAAGCCTGGATTCGCTTAGGTATCGCGGTCGGCTTAACCCGCGAAGAAATCACCTCGCTGGAACATGTACTGCCCGGCGTGCGCTTCGCGGTCGATGCCTACGTTAACTTCGCCCGCCGCGCCGAGTGGCACGAAGCCGCCAGTTCGTCGCTGACGGAACTATTCGCCCCGAAAATCCATCAACAGCGCCTGGACAACTGGCCGGATGTGTATCCTTGGGTCGAGCAAGAGGGTTACACTTACTTCCGCAAACGCCTGACCGAGGCCCGCCGTGACGTCGAACACGGCCTGGAGTTGACGCTGGATTGGTACAAAACCCGCGAACAGCAGGAACGCATGGTACAAATTCTGAAGTTTAAACTGGATGTACTGTGGAGCATGGCCGACGCGATGTATCTGGCTTATGTCGCCAACATGCCGCCGTATTTCAATATCGAGCAATAGCATGCAAACCGCCGAGCGACTACGTTTCAGTGCCGAAGATTATCTGGCTTGGGAAGCAACCCAGGCCGAGAAGCACGAGTTTGTCGCCGGCGAGGTGTTCGCCATGGTGGGTGCGCGACAGGATCACGTTGTCGTCAGCCTCAACATCGCCTCAGCCTTGAAACAGCGTTTGCGCGGCAGGCCGTGCCGCACTTACATGGCTGACTTAAAACTAAAAGTCGAAACCGCCGACGCCTTTTTTTACCCTGATGTAATGGTTTCTTGCCATCCAGGAGATCTAGGTAACCAGCAGTACATCTCGAATCCGTCGCTAATCGTCGAAGTGTTGTCCGACTCCACCGCCGACTACGACCGCGGCGGCAAATTCGTCGCCTACCGCAAGCTGGACTCGCTAAAGGAATACCTGATCGTCGACATCGAAGCCCGCCGGGTCGAATGCTTCCGCCGCACCGCCGACAACGACTGGCTGTTGCACGATTACGTCGGCGAAGCCGATTGCGAATTGACCAGCCTTGGCCTTAACCTGCCGATGGCGGAAATTTTTGAAGATGTGGAATAGTTCCAGAACGACCAGCCTGTGGAATCCCAAATTAATATGCCTACCACCGCCCAACACAAGCATCGATTCAGCCTGGGGGATTACTACCGAATGGCCGACAGCGGTATTTTCACCAGCGATGCACTGTTGGAATTGATAGACGGCGAGATCATCGACATGGCGCCGATCGGCAGCAAGCATGCCAGCATCGTCAGCTTTCTGGCACGTCAATTGACCTTGCACTTGGGTGAGCAAGCCATCGTCAGAATTCAGGACCCGATCCATTTGGGCGACTTATCCGCGCCGCAACCCGATTTGGCGGTCGTCAAACCCAGGGCGGATTTCTACATCAACAGCCATCCGCAAGCGGAAGACGTTTTACTACTGATTGAAGTCGCCGATTCCAGTCTGCCCTATGACCTGAAAACCAAGCTGCCTTTGTACGCCCGACACGGCGTCAGCGAAAGTTGGTTGATCGATCTAAACTCGAACCTGGTGTTCCAATTCTTGGAGCCGACCGCCGGCAAATATACCCGCAAAAAAAGGTATCGGGCCGACGCGGTCATTACCAGCCCACAATGGCCGCAAATACGGCTGCAACTGGCTGCATTACTCGGTACCGACGCCTAAAACCCACCACGGATCAACTCAATCGAACATCATGCCTATCACCCCCGACCAAATCCTGCAATTCTCGCCGCTGCACCGCCTGCAATGGGAAGAGGCTCAGCAAAAATACGTGATTCTCTATCCGGAAGGCATGGTCGAACTCAATCAAAGCTCGGCGGAAATCCTCAAGCTGTGCGACGGCGCGCATACTCCGACCCAAATCGTCGCGGAGCTGGAAGCCAAATTCGAAACCAGCGGCTTGAGCAACGACATCCACAACTTTCTGAACATCGCCCTGCAAAATGGCTGGATCAAACAAGGCTGACATTACCCCGCCGCGCTGGCTGCTGGCGGAACTGAGCTACAAATGCCCACTGCAATGCCCGTATTGCTCTAATCCCTTGGATTACGCCAAATACCCGGATGAGCTGAGTACCGACGACTGGAAACGGGTACTGAGTCAGGCCCGCAAAATGGGCGCGGTGCAACTGGGCTTTTCCGGCGGCGAGCCGCTGACCCGCCAAGATTTGGTGGAGCTGGTGGGCCACGCCCGCGAGCTGGGTTATTACTCCAACCTGATCACCTCCGGCTACGGCCTGACCGAGCAGAAAATCGTCGATTTGAAGTTAGCCGGCCTCGACCATATCCAAATCAGCATCCAGGCCAGCACCCAGGAACTCAACGACCACATCGCCGGCACCGCGACCTACGAACAAAAACAGGAAGTCGCCCGACTGATCAAGAAACACGGCTACCCGATGGTGTTGTGCGTGGTGATTCACCGCGAAAACATCCACCAAATGCCGCAGATTCTGGAAATGGCCGAAAACCTCGGCGCCGATTATCTGGAACTGGCCAACACCCAGTATTACGGTTGGGCTCACATCAACCGCGATGCCTTGCTGCCCACCAAGGAGCAGTTCGAGGAAGCCGAAAAGATTGCCCAGGCTTACAAGGAAAAAGTCGCCGGCAAGATGAAGATTTACTACGTGGTGCCGGACTACTACGAAGACCGCCCCAAAGCCTGCATGAACGGTTGGGGCACCACCTTTTTGACCATCGCTCCGGACGGCACCGCGCTGCCCTGCCATTCCGCCCGTGAACTGCCGGGACTGGACTGTCCCAACGTCAAGGATTTCAGCATCGAACAAATCTGGAACGAATCCAAAACCTTCAACTTCTTCCGCGGCACCGAGTGGATGCAGGAGCCTTGCCGCAGTTGCGACGAAAAACACAAGGATTTCGGCGGCTGCCGCTGCCAAGCCTATTTGTTCAACGGCGACATGTATAGCACCGATCCGGTCTGCGGCAAATCGCCGGAGCGGCACCGGATCGACGCGGCGATCGCCTCGGCGCGCGAACTGGCCTTATCCGGCGACGAAAAACCGCTAGTGTTCCGCAACAGTAAAAACTCGAAAAACCTGTTCGGTTAATCGGCCAAATGCCGGCGTTCAACGCCGGCTGCTGTGCGAGTTTTTATAGCGTTCAATCCCTTCCAGTATTTCGTTTCTAGCGTCTTCGACGCCACCCCAACCTTCCACCCGGACCCATTTACCGTCTTCCAGGTCCTTGTAATGTTGAAAAAAATGGGTGATTTTCGCCAGTTTGTCCGGCTGCAAGTTGAACAGAGATGAGATAAATAAACGGGAAATGATGGGATAAATCGGTTTTTAGTGGGACAAAATTTCGTTTGCGCCAAATCTGAATGCAACAAACTTGCAGAATATGTAACCAATTCAGCCCAGCAAATGACTCTCCACGATTGCCAAAATTT
>NZ_JBYMAP010000035.1:0-25373 GCF_057766305.1 Methylomonas sp. BG-2
GCGTACCCTGAAAACTTTGGGAAACAGCGAGTCAGTGAAGTGAAGACTACAGGTTGGCGATGCCCCGCTATCCAGCAGGGTGGGAGCGATAAATCGTAGAGAGTTGTTATGAGTTAAGCCTTGATGGCAAGTCGCAATAGTCTGGCGGTTGACGTCGGGCTTGCCCAGGCTATTTCACGATACAAAGCAGAGCCGGCCATGCGGGGGCATGAGGCGTAAGTTCCAAAGAGCGATAAATTGCGAAAGATCGCCGGGCCAAACCGAAGTTTGTCGCTTGGTGATGGTAACTTGACACGGATGGGCGAGTGCCTAGGGGGCGAATTTATTCGCCCCTGTTTAATTCCGGTGAAGTTTCTCGGCGCTCACAGACTCAATTCGGTCAAACCGGCATGATCGTCCGGGCGTCGGCCCAAAGGCCAATGAAACAAGCGCTCGTTGTCCTCGATCGGCAAATCGTTGATGCTGGCGAAGCGCCGCTGCATCAAGCCAAACTCGTTGAACTCCCAATTTTCGTTGCCGTAACTGCGGAACCAGTGGCCGGCATCGTCGTGCCATTCGTAGGCAAAGCGCACCGCGATGCGGTTGTCGGTATAGGCCCACAACTCCTTGATCAGCCGGTAATCCAGCTCCCTGGCCCATTTGCGTTGTAAAAATTCCTTGATCTGTTGCCGGCCCACCGGAAACTCGGCGCGGTTGCGCCAGCGGCTATCTTCGGTATAGACCTGCACGACCCGGTCCGGATCGCGGCTGTTCCAGGCATCTTCCGCCATTCGCACTTTTTGCGCGGCGGACTCGGCGGTGAAGGGCGGCAAGGGTGGTTTGGTTTCCATAATCAGCTCCAGGGAAGGGAGAAATGTCAGTGTAGACAATGTTGTCTACTGAAGGATGGTAGCAGGTGGTAGACGGAGTTGTCTACTGCTTGTCGGTTCGGAACCGTTAGTTGGCGGCCGGCGGAGCGGTCGGTATCCTGGCGAACGTCAAATTATGTGCGTTAAACCGTCGCTTGCTCAACCTTGCTTAGCGGTGCCACGCGCAGCTACGGCAGTCTAACGACGGCGGAAGACCGCATTGGTCTGCTTCATGGCCGGCGCAAAGCGATGAAAGGCCGTCTATCCCATTTGGCGCCGGCAAACCCGCTTAGTCGAAACGCCGGCGCGGTAATCCGCGCTACAATCGCCGGCATGAATGACAAAAGTCCATCGATAGCCGACAAACCGCCGCGCGAGCGCATTCTGCTGACCGCGCACGATTTGTTTTACCGCGACGGCATCCGCGCCACCGGCATCGACAAATTGATTGCCGAATCCGGAGTGACCAAGGTGACGTTCTATCGGCAGTTCGCCAGCAAAAACGATTTGATCCTGGCGTTTTTGGACTACCGCCACCAGCGCTGGATGGCGTGGTTCGAGGACGCGCTGGCCCGCCACGGCGGTAGAGAGGGTGGCGGTCTGGCGCCGGTGAGCTTGGCGATGGCGGAGTGGTTTGACAACCCGGTGTTTCGCGGTTGCGCGTTTATCAATAGCGTCGCCGAATTGGGCGGAGCGCTGCCGGAGGTGGTGGCGGTCTGCCGAGACCATAAGCGGGATATGGAGCGGGTGATTGCCCGTTTGCTGCCGGCTAGCCCTGCGCGCGCTGGTCTGGCCGAGGCGGCGGCGATTGCGGTGGACGGCGCGATCATCCGGGCTCAGGCCGACCCCCATCGTCCCGGCGACGAGGCCGCTCGGCGAGCCGCGCTACGCGGCCTGGAAACCTTGCTGGCGGCGCTATCGGCCGCCGGTTCAGCCGGGATTGAATCGGCGCCAGATTAATTTTTCGAGACCCACCATCGCATAAATCACCCAGCCGACTGCGAGGATTAACCACCATTCCTCGCGGCCGATCGGCGCGCTGCCGAACAAGGCCTGCATGGTCGGCCAATAGGTGAACAGCAGTTGCAGCCCTATCATGCTCAACACGCCGAAGATTACCCAAGGGTTGGAAAACACGCCGACCTTGAACATCGAATAGCGTAACGAGCGGCAGTTGAACAAATAAAACAATTCGCCGAATACGAAGACGTTGACCGCGACGGTGCGGGCCTTGGCGAGCGTTTCGCCTTGGCGGAGTTCCCACTCGAACAGCCCGAACGCGCCGGCCAGCAACAGCACGCCGACCAGACAAATCCGGAACGCCAGATGCTTGGTCAGTATCGGCTGGTCGGGGCTGCGCGGTTTGCGCCGCATCAGGCCGGGTTCCTTGGGTTCGAAGGCCAGCATCAGGCCCAGCAGCACCGCCGTGGTCATGTTGATCCACAAAATTTGTACCGGCGTGATCGGCAGCGCGACGTTGGCGAACACGGCGGCGGTAATCACCAAGCCTTCGCCGAGATTGGTCGGCAGGGTCCAGGCGATGAATTTAACCAGATTGTCGAACACGCCGCGGCCTTCCTCGATCGCCGCTTCGATGGTGGCGAAGTGGTCGTCGGTCAGAATCATCGCCGCCGCTTCCTTGGCGACTTCGGTGCCGCCCATGCCCATTGCCACGCCGATGTTGGCTTGGCGTAGCGCCGGGGCGTCGTTGACCCCGTCGCCGGTCATCGCCACGATGTGGCCCGCCGATTGTAACGCCTCGACCAGCGCCAATTTTTGTTCCGGGGCGATGCGGGCGTAAACCGAACAGGCCGCCAATGCTGAAGGATAGCTGGCTTGGTCGATGCGCTGCAGTTCGCTGCCGCTGATTACCCGCTCGGCCTGGCGCATGCCGAGTTGCTTGGCGATCGCCAGCGCGGTGGCCGGGTGGTCGCCGGTAATCATTTTGACGGCGATGCCGGCCCGGTAACAGGCGGCAATCGAGGCCACGGCTTCCGGCCGGGGCGGGTCCATCATCGCTTGCAGGCCGATCAGGGTCAGGCCGCCGGCGACTTCGGCGTGAGCCAGCGCGTCGTCGCGATGGTCGCGGCGGGCGAAGGCCAACACTCTTAGGCCCTGTTCGGCCATCTGTTCCAGTTGGCGGATCAGTCGCTCAGGGTTGAGCGCGACCGGCTGCATTTGAGCGTCGAACGCGCTGTCGCAGCGGGCCAACACGCTTTCCAGCGCACCCTTCACATAGATCCGCCGGCGGTCGGTTGCCGGATCATGGTTTAGCGTTGCCATGAATTGGTGTTGCGATTCGAACGGGATCGCATCCAGGCGGGGATGGGCTGCGGCGACGGCGGCATGGTGCAGTCCGGCCTTGTGGGCGGCCACCAGCAGCGCGCCTTCGGTGGGGTCGCCTTCAATGCGCCAGTGGTTGGATTCGGCGATCAGGCGGGCGTCGTTGCATAGCAAGCCGGCCTTCAGGCATTCCAATAGCGTCGGGTAGTTTTGGTAGTCTATCGTTTGGCCGTTGTGGCGAAATTCGCCGTCCGGGGTGTAGCCGGAGCCGCCGACTTGAAAATAGTCGCCGCCGACGTATATCGCTTGTACCGTCATCTGGTTTTGGGTCAGCGTGCCGGTTTTGTCCGAACAGATAACCGTGGTGCCGCCCAGAGTTTCGACGGCCGGCAATTTGCGGACGATGGCGTTGCGCTTGGCCATTCGCGACACGCCGATGGCCAGCGTGATCGTAATCGCGGCCGGCAAGCCTTCCGGTATCGCGCCGACCGCCAGCGCGACCGAGGCCATGAACATTTGCAGCATCGATTCGCCACGCCAGACGCCGACCGCGAAGGTCAGCACCGCGCAGCCGACGATGACCCACAACAGCCACTGGCTGAATTCGCTCATTTTTTGGGTGAGCGGCGTGTCCAGCTCGGTGGCGCCGGCAATCATCCGGTTGATTCGGCCGATTTCGGTGCGGTCGCCGGTTTCGACGACGACGCCGACACCGCTGCCGAAGGTGACCAGCGTTGACGAATAGGCCATGTTGGCGCGGTCGGCGAGTAGGGTTTCGACGGCCAGCATCGCCGGGCGCTTCTCGACCGGCACCGACTCGCCGGTCAAGGCCGATTCGTCGATTTGCAGATCGCGGATGCGCAGCAAGCGCAGGTCGGCCGGCACTTTATCGCCGGATTGGAGCACGACGATGTCGCCGGGTACCAATTCCGGCGCGGCGACGGCGCGGCGTTGGCCGTCGCGCAACACCGTGGCGCCGACGCTTAACGCCCGTGCCAGCGCGTCGATGGCGCGGACGGCGTTGAACTCCTGAACGAAGCCGATCAGCGCGTTGACTAGAACCACGCCGAAGATGACGCTGCTGTCCACCCATTCTTCCAGGAACGCGGTGACGGCGCCGGACAGCAGCAGGATGTAAACCAGGGGTTGGTGAAATTGCGATAAAAATAGCCGGACCGGCCCCTTGCCTCGGCGGGGGGTTAATCGGTTAGTGCCGTAACCGGCAAGGCGTCGTTCGGCTTCCGGTGCCGATAGGCCCTGGCCGATGTCGACGCGCAATTCGCGGAGCAGTTGATCTTCGGCGACGGCGTGCCAAACGGTTTTTTCGGCGGAGGGTGAACCGGCCTTGGTGGATCGTTTTCTGATGGGCATCGGCTTCCTTGAGGGCGGCTAAAATTTGCGCTTGTTCCTCGGTAATTATAGGGTTATAGTCCGAATCGAGGCCTAAGGCCTTATTTTAGAAAAATAAAAACAAAACAATTGGAGGTAGTTATGGGTGGAGTCATCGAGCTGATGGTGGTGATGCTGATCATTGCCGTGTTCGCATTCGCGCCGCTAGGGTACTTTATTTACATGTATACAATGAAAAACGGCGAGCCCTTCGGCGACATCGAGCCGCACGGCGATAGCGAATCGGCTTTATTGAATACCGTCGCCAGGACCATCGAAATGATCAGGCACAAAATCGGCAAATAAGTTTAAGGAGCGTCGAAAAAGCCGGGGCAACCCGGCTTTTTTGCGGCTAGCGGTTTGAAACGGAGCCGCAGGTCGGGCAAGCGGGGTTACGCTTCAGGCGCATGCTATGCCATTCCATCGTTAAGCCGTCTAACAGCAATAAGCGGCCGGTCAACGGCTTGCCGCAGCCAGCCAACAGCTTGATCGCTTCCAGTGCCTGCATGCTGCCGATGATGCCGGTGATGGGGGCAATCACGCCGTTTCTGGCGCAGTTTTGCAATTCCTCGCCGTCGTTTTGGTACAGACAGTTATAACACGGACTGTCGTCACGGCCCGGCGAAAAAACGCTGATCTGGCCTTCGAAACGGATGGCCGCGCCGGACACCAGCGGTTTGCCGGCCGCTACGCAGGCATGGTTGATTGCGAATCGGGTCGGAAAGTTGTCGCTGCAATCCAGTACCAAGTCGGCTTCGGCCACCTCGCGCGCCAGCGCGTCACCCGCCAGTTTGGCCTTGTGGGCCACAACTAACACCCCCGGATTGATTCTATTCAACGTCGCCTGGGTTGAAATCACTTTATCCAACCCTATATCGCCGGTGTCGTGAGCGATCTGGCGTTGCAAATTGCTCAAGTCCACTTGGTCGTCGTCATAAACCACCAGTTTGCCGACGCCGGCCGCGGCCAGATACATCGCGGCCGGCGAGCCGAGGCCGCCGGCACCGACGATCAGCACCGAGGCGGCCAACAGTTTTTGTTGGCCGGCGATGTCGATCTGCGGCAGCATGATCTGACGGCTGTAGCGGAGTAATTGTTCGTCGTTCATATCTTGTGAGGCGGGTCGGCAAGGCGCAGATGATGCCAAAGAGCTTGACAGAGTGCAAAAGCCGGATATTATTAGCACTCGTCGCTAGAGAGTGCTAATAACTCTGATGCGGTTTAAAAGCCGGTCCGTCGGATCGCCGGGGCTGAGTTTTAAAACGTTTCTTAAGCTTGTAACTATAACTTTATCCATATTCAGGAGACTTTGATGAACATTCGTCCGTTACATGACCGTGTAGTCGTTAAACGCGTGGAAGAAGAAACCAAAACCGCCGGCGGCATCGTGCTGCCCGGTTCCGCGGCAGAAAAACCGAGCGAGGGTGAAGTGTTGGCGGTAGGCGCGGGCAAGCCGCTGGATAACGGTCAAGTGCGCCCAATGGCGGTTAAAGTCGGTGACAAAGTGCTGTTCGGCAAATACTCCGGCACTGAAGTGAAAGTCGATGGCGAACAATACATTGTCATGCGCGAAGAAGACATCATGGGTATCCTGGGTTAATCCCGGTTTGCCTAACACCACATTGATTTCAAACTCATTTTTAGGAACTAAGAAATGGCAGCAAAAGACGTAAAATTTGGTGGCGATGCTCGTGCATTGATGGTCGCGGGTGTCAATATTCTGGCCAATGCGGTAAAAGTGACCCTGGGCCCTAAAGGCCGCAACGCGGTTCTGGACAAAAGTTTCGGCGCGCCGACCATCACTAAAGACGGCGTATCGGTAGCCAAAGAAATCGAATTAAAAGACAAATTCGAAAACATGGGCGCGCAAATGGTGAAAGAAGTCGCGTCCAAAACTTCCGACGTAGCCGGCGACGGTACCACGACTGCGACCGTTCTGGCTCAAGCCATCGTTAACGAAGGCTTGAAATCGGTTGCCGCCGGCATGAATCCGATGGACCTGAAACGTGGTATCGACAGCGCGGTAACCGCCGCCGTTGCTTCAATCGAGAAAGCGGCGATTCCTTGCAGCGACAGCAAAGCCATCGCTCAAGTCGGTACCATTTCCGCGAACTCCGACGAGTCAGTCGGCGCGATCATCGCCGAAGCGATGGAAAAAGTCGGTAAGGAAGGCGTCATCACCGTCGAAGAAGGCACCGGCCTGAACAACGAATTGGACGTCGTCGAAGGTATGCAATTCGATCGCGGTTATTTGTCGCCTTACTTCATCAACAAACAAGAAAGTATGAGCGTCGAATTGGACGACCCTTTCGTTTTGTTGTACGACAAAAAAATCTCCAACATCCGTGAAATGTTGCCGATCCTGGAAGGCGTGGCCAAATCCGGCCGTTCCTTGCTGATCATCGCCGAAGATGTCGAAGGCGAAGCGCTGGCGACTCTGGTGGTCAACAACATGCGCGGTATCGTGAAAGTCGCGGCGGTTAAAGCCCCAGGCTTTGGCGATCGTCGTAAAGCCATGCTGGAAGACATCGCGGTGCTGACCGGCGGCGTCGTGATTTCCGAAGAAGTGGGTCTGTCTCTGGAAAAAGCCGACATCAGCCAATTGGGTACCGCGAAACGCGTCCAAATCAATAAAGAGAACACCACCATCATCGACGGTGCCGGCGACGAAAGCCAAATCAAAGGCCGTGTCGCGCAAATCCGCGCCCAAGCCGACGAAGCGACTTCCGATTACGACCGCGAAAAACTGCAAGAACGTCTGGCCAAACTGGCCGGCGGCGTTGCCGTGATCAAAGTCGGCGCCGCGACCGAAGTGGAAATGAAAGAGAAGAAAGCCCGCGTCGAAGATGCGCTGCACTCGACCCGCGCCGCGGTTGAAGAAGGTGTGGTTGCCGGTGGCGGTACCGCGTTGATCCGTGCTTTGTCCGCGCTGGACGGCCTGAAAGGTATCAACCACGACCAAGATGTCGGTATTAGCATCCTGCGCCGCGCGATGGAAGAGCCTCTGCGCCAAATCGTCACCAACGCCGGCGACGAAGCGTCAGTGGTGTTGAACGAAGTCAAAAAAGGCAGCGGTAACTTCGGTTACAACGCCGCGACCGGCGAATACGGCGACATGATCGCGATGGGTATCTTGGACCCCGCGAAAGTTACCCGCTCCGCGTTGCAAAACGCGGCATCGGTCGCCGGTTTGATGATCACCACCGAAGTGATGATCGCCGACGCGCCGACCGACAACAAAGCCCCTGCAATGCCTGACATGGGCGGCATGGGCGGCATGGGCGGCATGATGTAATCGTCCGTTTAGCTTACGCTAAACTAACCCCGGTCTTCGCAGGAAGCCGGGGTTTTTTATTGCCGGCTGCTGGGCTTGCCTGCGTCGGCGCGATGAATAAGGGTGGCAGTGGTGGTGGAAAATTTCTCGGTATTGGTTGCCGACGACAACGACTTGAATCGCTGGTTGTTGCGCGAACAACTGGAAAATTGGACGGACAATATCCGCGAAGCCGGCGACGGCTTGCAAGCCTGGCAGGCGCTACGACAGACCGAATTCCGTATCGTGTTCCTGGATGTAAATATGCCGGGACTCGACGGCTTGGCGCTGATCGGCAAACTGCGCGCGAGTGACTTAATTTGGCGCGGGGTTCCGGCCGTAGCGGTGACCGCCCATGCCGGCGAAGACCAACATCAGGCCGCGACGGCTGCGGGGTTTGACGATTATTTGGTAAAACCCATCCGGCTGGGCCAGTTGCGGCAAGTCCTGGACCGATGGCTGGAGCCCGAGCGGCCCGGCGAATACGGCAGTTGTCTGCTGCGTAAAACCGGCGACAACCGGCGGCTGACGTTTAATTTACTGGAACAGTTTTTCGCCGAATTGCCCAATCAAGTGGCTGGCATCGGCGATGCCCTGCAGCAAGGTCGCGACGATGAGGCCTGGAAGATCGTGCATAATTTGCACGGCACGTTTTGCTTTTTCGAGTTTTCCGATTGTCGGGCGCTGGTCGAAGCGTTGGAAGCGGCCATCAAACATGACTCGCGCTCGGTCGCGACCAGTTTCCGGGCGTTTCAAGTCAGAATGGAATGGCTAACGGCGAACAAGGCCGCCGTCATGCAAGGCGTGACAGAGGAATGAAGCCGTTCCGTTATTTGAGTTCGTCCAGCAAGGCTTGCGCGGCCCGTTGCTGTTGCTTGGAGCCTTTTTCGAGGACATCGGTGGCAATGGATTTCGCGGTTTCGGTATCGCCCATGTCGATATAGGCCTTGGCCAGATCGATCTTGGTTTCGTACTCGTCCATATCGGTCAGGTCGGCAACGCCTAGATCCGGTGTGCCGTCCGCGCTGGTCGGTACGATCGGCGCGTCGAAGTCGAAATTGAAATCGAATTCGTCGTCGCTGCTCGTCAAACCGGGCGCTTCGCTGGTGCTGCTAGGTTTAGCGCTATCCTCAAAACCGGAAAAATCGAAGCTATCCAATTCCAATGTCTCGATGGTTGGCGGCGCGTCGTTGGCTTTTGGCTTCGCGGGTTCGGAAAAATCCAGTTCGAAGTCGAAATCGAAGCTGTCCGGCACCGTGGAGCTTGCCGTCTGCTTCGGCTCGGCGGCTTGGTCCGCGGGTATTTCCAATCCCGAAAAATCGAACGATTCCAGTTCCAGCTCCGCGCTGGCTATCGGGGGTTCCGGTGTTTTGAGGGATTCTTTCGGCGCGGCCGCTTGCTCGACATCGAAGTTAAAGTCGAAACTTTCCAGCTCGTCGTCTGCGCTGGCCGGTTCGGCCAGAAGGGACTCGGCGGGCTTTTCAGGAAGGGCCAAATCGAATTCGACGCTTTCGATTTCTGGCTCGGCGTTGCTGGGCGCTGGCGTGGCCGCTTCGGTAACGGTTTTGTCCTCAGCGGCAAAGGTGGCCAGATCGAAATCCAACGAGTCGGGCGCCGAAGCGACACTGGCGTCTGACTTGCGAGCTGGTGATTGAGTGCCGCCGATTTCGAAATCCAGGCTTTCCAGATCATCGTTAGTTGAGGACGATGCGGAGGCCAGATCGGTTAAGTCGAAATCCAGGCCGTCGCTTAAGCTGGCGTTGAGGTCCAGATCCAATTCGGCGAAATCGTCGTCCAGTGAAAACTCGGACTCTGCGCTTTGCGTGGTGGCAGCGGGAGGCGCCGGTTTGACGGTTTCGACCGGAGCGGGTGCCGCGGCGCCGTTTCCGCCGAATAGCGGAAGGTCGGGTGCGATTTCCATCGCCATGTCGCTGACCTTGTTCCAGAAGGCTTTGTCGGCGGTTTTGCCGGCCGCGGCGAGCTCCTCGACAAATTGCGAGAATCCGCTTCTGTTCTCGCTGGCGTAAAAAATTTCCAACAGCTTCAACTTACATTCATCGCGATGCGGTTGTTCGCTGATCGCGGTGCGCATCAACTCTTCGGCTTGTTGGTAGCGGCCGTAAGCGAGGTAGACATCCGCTTCCGAGATCGGATCGATTTCATTTTGATCGGTATCGAACGCGTCGAAATCGCTCGGCGTGAAATCGCTGATAAACGAGCTTTCGCCGACGGTACCGACGTCGTAATCGTCGGTGCTGCTGATGTCCATGACCGGCACCGACAGGCTGCTCTCGGTGTCGGGCATCCGGATTTGGCTGGCCGATGCGAACATGCTTTCGGTGTTGGTGCGTTCGTCGATTTTCCGCTTACGCCACAGCAGCCAGCCGAGCAAACCCAGCATGCCGGTGCCCAGGCCGCCGACGCCCCAGTAATACCAATCCGAATCGAAGAAACTCGGTTCCTCGACGGGTGGCGGTACTACCACGGGCGGTGGTGGACGCTTGCGCGGCTTGGCGGGTTCGGCTTGGGCCGGGGCCGGTTGGGCGGCCTCGCTAACCGGCGGCGGCGTGGTCGCGGCGGGTGCAGGCGGTGGTTCCGAAGCAGAGGCCGGTGGCTGAACCGGCGGCGCTGGCGGCTGTTGGGCAGGTGCCGGCGTGGGTTGCGGTGGAGCGACGGAATCCGCGGGGGCTTGGGCCGGTTTGTTGTTTTGCAGCGTGGCTAGCTGTTGGTCTTTCAGTGCCAACAACTGTTGCATCATGCCCAGCTGTTGCTCCAACTTTTCGATTCGGGCCTGCAGTTCCAACGCCTTGCCGTCGCCGGTTTGATCCGACGCGCCGCCCGCGCCCGCTTGCGCGGATTTTTCGGCGGTCTTGGCCTGACCCCCGACCACCGCGTGCTCCGGAATCTTCGCTTCGGCCGGCGCTACCAGTTCCAGCGGTTTGGCGGTTGAGGTTTCGGCCGGCTTGCGGGCGATGGGTTTGGCGGTATCGGCGCGCGGCGGTTTAGCTTGCGCTTGCGCCATGCCGTCGGTCGCCGGAATTTTCAGAACCGCGCCTTCCTTCAGTGAATTGATATTGCCGTTGAATGCGCCGGGATTCGCCTTATATAAAGCATTGAGCATTTGTTGCGCCGAAACCCCGCGTTCTTCGCTCAACTGCGTGGCGATACTCCATAAGGTATCGGAACGCTGCACCGGGCCGAATTCGCCGTCGGTGGCGATTGGTTGGGCCGGTTCGGGGGGCGCGGCATTGCGGATCGCTTTTCGCGGCGCGCTACGCACCGGTCGTTGCACGGGCTCCAGCGGTTCGGCACTGAAGGTTGGGGCATCGGCCGCCGGAAGAACGGGTTGGTTGTAGCTGGTAGGCGGATCGATCAATAAGGTGAACTCGCGCGTCATACTGCCTTGCGGCCAAGTGACTTCGAGCAAGAAATCCAGAAAGGGTTCGGTGACGACTTCGCGGGTCGTGACTTTGACCAGGATGGCGCCGTCGGCCTGTACCACCGGTTCCAAGCGGAGCTTGGACAGGAAGTAATTCCAAGGGACACCGGCCTGATCGAATTTCTCCGGCGGCGCCAGTTTGACCGAGACGTCGCTAGGGTTCTCTCCCTCGGCGACGCTGAGGCGGATTTGCGCGTTCAGATTTTGGTTCAGCGAGGAATGCAATTGTATGTCGCCAATGCCCAGCGATTGACCGCTGACGGGAGCCAGCAGGGAAACAACCGCTAAAGTCTTAGTAAAATGGCGCACATTGCTTTCCTTCACTGGTTTATACCTCGGTACTGGCGGAATCGCAGGTTAGACATGGGCTAAGGTTAGCCTAGATGTAACTTTTTACCAGAACCTCGGCGATCTGCACACTGTTAAGCGCGGCACCTTTCCGGACATTGTCGCCGACCACCCATAGGTTGATTCCCGTCGGGTGGGAAATGTCTTCGCGGATCCGGCCGACGAAGACATCGTCGTTGCCGGCCGACTCGGTCACTGCGGTCGGATAGCCGCCGTCCGCCCGCTCGTCCAACAAGGTTACGCCCGGCGCCTTGCTCAGCAGCTCGCGAACTTGCTCGACGCTGATCTTTTGCTTGGTCTCGATGTGCACCGCTTCGGAATGGCCGAAGAATACCGGCACCCGCACCGCGGTCGGATTGACCTGAATGCTGTCGTCGCCGATGATTTTGCGGGTCTCCCAGACCATTTTCATTTCTTCCTTGGTATAGCCGTTGTCCATGAACACGTCGATTTGCGGCAACACGTTGAAGGCAATCTGCTTGGGGTAGACCTTGGGCTCGATCGGCTTGGCGTTCAGCAGGTTCGCGGTTTGGGTCGCCAGTTCCTCGATCGCTTCCTTGCCGGTGCCGGACACGGCCTGGTAAGTCGCGACGTTGATACGGGCGATGCCGACCGCGTCGTGGATCGGCTTCAAGGCCACCAGCATTTGTATCGTCGAACAGTTCGGATTGGCGATGATGCCGCGATTTTTATACTCGGCGACTTTTTCCGGATTGACCTCGGGTACCACTAACGGAATATCGTCGTCGTAGCGAAATTGCGAGGTGTTGTCGATGACCACGCAGCCGGCGGCGGCGGCTTTCGGCGCGTATTCCGCCGACACCGAGGCACCCGGCGAGAACAGCCCGATTTGGACTTTGGAAAAATCGAAGGTGGCCAGATCCTCGACGACCAGCGAGCCGCCCTTGAACGGAATGCGCTTGCCGGCCGAGCGCTCGCTGGCCAGTGCGTAAACCTTCCCAACCGGAAAATTGCGCTGCTCCAGGATTTCGATCATCGTCTCGCCGACCGCTCCGGTGGCGCCAACGACGGCAACATCATAGGTTTTTGCCATGCTCTTAAACTCCTTTCAACGCGTTGAGGACGGCGTCGCCCATCCCCGAGGTGCTGACCTTGGTCGTGCCTTCCGAGTAAATGTCGGCGGTGCGGGCGCCGCTGTCCAAGGCGGCGTTGACCGCTTGCTCGATGCGCTCGGCGGCATCGCCACGGTTGAAGGTGTAGCGCAGCATCATCGCCACCGACAATATTGTCGCCAATGGATTGGCGATGCCCTGGCCGGCGATGTCCGGTGCCGAGCCGTGAATCGGTTCGTACATGCCCTTGGCGTTGGCGTCCAACGAGGCCGACGGCAGCATGCCGATCGAGCCGGTCAGCATCGCGGCGATGTCGGACAGAATGTCGCCGAACATATTGGTGGTCACCAACACGTCGAACTGCTTCGGCGCGCGCACCAATTGCATCGCGGCGTTATCGACGTACATATGGCTTAGCGCCACGTCCGGATAGTCCTTGCCGACTTCGGTCATCACGTTGCGCCACAGCTCGGTGACTTCCAACACGTTGGCCTTATCCACCGAACATAGTTTTTTGTGACGTTTTTGGGCGATTTTGAACGCGGAATGGGCGATGCGGCGGATTTCCGATTCGCTGTAGATTTTGGTGTTGATGCCGACCTTTTCGCCGTTTTCGGCAACATGCACCCCGCGCGGCTGGCCGAAGTAGATGCCGCCGGTCAATTCGCGGACGATCATGATGTCCAGGCCGGACACCACCTCCGGTTTCAAGGTCGAGGCATCGACCAGTTGCGGATACAGGATCGCCGGACGCAGGTTCGAGAACAGATTCAGTTCCGAGCGAATGCCGAGCAGTCCACGTTCCGGCCGCACCGCGTGGGCCAGCGGCTCCCATTTCGGTCCGCCAACCGCGCCGAGCAGCACCGCGTCGGCGTTTTTGCACAGGTTCAGGGTTTGCTGAGGCAGCGGCGTGCCGAAGGCGTCGTAGGCCGCGCCGCCAACCAGGGCGTTTTCAAAACTCAAGCCCAAGCCCATGTCTGCGTTCAGAAAGTTCAATACTTTCAAGGCTTCCGTGACGATTTCCGGGCCTATGCCGTCGCCGGGCAATACTGCGATTTTTTTAGTCATCTATCTACCTATCTAAACTGAAGCGTTCTGAAATAGCCACGGGGCGCGTTTGGCGCGTTCGATCTCGTAAGCCTTGATTTTGTCGGCGTGCTGCAAGGTCAAGCCGATATCGTCCAAGCCGTTCAACAAGCGGAAACGGCGATTTTCGTCGACACTGAACGGGATCGTCGCGCCGGCGGGCGTTGCGATGGTTTGGTTATGCAGGTCGATGGTTAATTGGTAGCCATCCGTGATTTCCCGGAACAAGCGATCGACCGTTTCGGCCAGCAACACGATGGGCAGAACGCCGTTCTTGAAGCAATTGTTGAAGAATATGTCGGCAAAGCTGGGCGCGAGAATGGCCCGGAACCCGTAGTCTTCCAAGGCCCACGGTGCGTGTTCGCGCGACGAGCCGCAACCGAAATTCTCGCGGGTCAGCAGAATTCGCGCGCCTTGGTATTGGGGCTGATTCAATACGAAATCCGGATTCAGCGGCCGCCGGCTGCAATCCATCTCCGGTTCGCCGCGATCCAGATAGCGCCATTCGTCGAACAAGTAGGGGCCAAAGCCGGCGCGGCGGATCGATTTCAAAAATTGCTTGGGAATGATCGCGTCGGTATCGACGTTGGCTCGGTCCAGCGGCGCGACCAAGGCGGTCAAAGTGGTAAAGGCCTGCATGATTAGCGTTCCTCCGCGATGTTGACGAAATGGCCGGCGATGGCCGCCGCCGCGGCCATCGCCGGGCTGACCAAGTGGGTGCGCCCGCCGTAGCCCTGCCTGCCCTCGAAGTTGCGGTTCGAGGTCGAGGCGCAGTGTTCGCCGGCTTCCAGGCGGTCAGCATTCATCGCCAGACACATCGAGCAGCCCGGTTCGCGCCATTCGAAGCCGGCGGCGGTGAAGAGTTTGTCCAGGCCCTCGGCTTCGGCTTGCTGTTTGACCAAGCCCGAGCCGGGCACGATCAGCACTTGCTTGACCGAATCGGCCTTGCGGCGGCCGTTGATCACCGCGGCGGCGGCGCGCAGGTCTTCGATGCGCGAGTTGGTGCAGGAGCCGATGAACACGCGATCGACCCGGATGTCGGTAATCTTTTGATTGGCTTGCAAGCCCATGTATTGCAGGGCGCGCAGCATGCCTTCGCGCTTGACCGGATCGGTCTCGGCGGCCGGATCGGGCACGGCGGCATCCACCGCCACCACCATTTCCGGCGAGGTGCCCCAGGTCACTTGGGGTTTGATGTCGGCGGCGCTCAATTCGACGACTTTGTCGAACTGGGCGTCGGCGTCGGAATGCAGGTTTTGCCAGTAGCGCACCGCCATGTGCCAGTCGTCGCCTTGGGGCGAGTAGGGGCGACCTTGGTAATAGTCGATAGTGACCTCGTCAACCGCGACCAAGCCGGCGCGGGCACCGGCTTCGATCGCCATGTTGCAGACTGTCATCCGGCCTTCCATGCTCAGCGCGCGGATCGCCTCGCCGCCGAATTCTATCGTGTAACCGGTGCCGCCGGCGGTGCCGATCCGACCGATAATCGCCAACACGATGTCTTTGGCGGTAACGCCGGGGCCTGCCTGACCGTTGACCTTTATCAGCATGTTCTTGGCTTTCTTTTGCACCAGGCACTGAGTCGCCAACGCGTGTTCGACCTCGGAGGTGCCGATGCCGAAGGCCAACGCCGCCGAGGCGCCGTGGGTCGAGGTGTGCGAGTCGCCGCAGACCACGGTCATGCCGGGTAGCGTCGCGCCCTGTTCCGGGCCGATCACGTGGACGATGCCTTGACGCGGGTCGTTCATGTCGAATTCGGTGATGCCGAATTCGGCGCAGTTTCTGTCCAGGGTTTCGACCTGCAAGCGCGATACCGGATCGGCGATGCCTTGGTGGCGGTCGCTGGTCGGCACGTTGTGGTCCGCGACCGCCAGATTGCGGGCGATGCGCCAAGGCTTGCGGCCGGCCATGCGCAGGCCGTCGAAGGCCTGCGGCGAAGTCACTTCGTGCAACAACTGCCGGTCGATGTAAATCAAGCACGAACCGTCGTCTTCGGTGTGGACGACGTGATCGTCCCAGAGTTTGTCGTATAAGGTTTTACCTGCCATTGAAGCTTCTCTATATCTGGGTAGGGTACGCAACGGCGCCGAATGCGGCGGGCGTACCGAGGTCAAGGCGCAAGGTACGCCACGCGTGGCTTACGCCAATGCGGCGAACAATTTGTCGGTGATGTCTTGCACCGAACCGACGCCGGCAATCGACGCGAATTTGGCGGATTGTCCCGGCGCCGAATAAAAACCGACCAGCGGCTTGGTTTGTTCGTGGTAGACGCTCAGGCGCTTGCGCACGGTGTCTTCGCGGTCGTCGTCGCGTTGGATCAGCGGCTCGCCGGTGACGTCGTCGATGCCTTCGGCTTTCGGCGGATTGAACACGACGTGGTAACTGCGGCCGGAGGCCGGATGCACTCGCCGGCCGCTCATGCGTTGGATGATTTCGTCGTCATCGACGGCGATTTCGACCACGTAATCCAACTCGACGCCCATGTTCGCCAACCCTTCGGCTTGAGCGATGGTGCGCGGGAAACCGTCCAGCAGAAAGCCGTTGGCGCAGTCGGCTTGGGCGATGCGTTCCTTGATCAGGCCCAAAATGATGTCGTCGGAGACCAGGCCGCCGGCGTCCATTACCTTTTTGGCTTCCAGGCCCAGCGGCGTACCTTCGCGGACCGCGGCGCGCAGCATGTCACCGGTCGAGATTTGCGGAATGGCATATTTCTCGGTGATGAACTGGGCCTGGGTGCCTTTACCTGAACCTGGACTACCTAACAGGATGATACGCATAGCTATGACTCCGGAGCGTGAAACAGGCGGGTCTTGCCTGGGAAAAGATGGAATGGGTTGACGGTTTCGGCGCGGCGCCAGCCCGCCGTTAAAAAACCCGGCATTTTATCGCAATTGATTGAGCTTGCCGTTAAAAACTTGTCAAGGATTTTCTGCTTGGAAATCGGCATGGTTGGCCAGTTGCGCAAACTCGGCCAGCGAGATCGACTCGGCGCGCAAATTGGCGTCGATGCCCAGTTGCTCGAACAATTCGGAGCCGACCAAACCTTTCAGCGAGTTGCGGATGGTTTTGCGACGCTGCGTAAAGGCTTGGCCGACCAGTTGCGCGAAATGCCGGAAATTCGCGACTTCGACCGGGGCGAACGCATGCGGCGCCAATCGGACGATGGCCGACATCACCTTGGGGGCCGGATCGAAACTTTCCGGCGGTACGTCGAACAGCCATTCGGTTTCGCAAAAATACTGCATCATCACACTGAGGCGGCCGTATTGCTTGCCGCCCGGTTCCGCGCAAATTCGCTCGACGACTTCCTTTTGCAGCATGAAATGCATGTCTTCGATGCGATTGGCGACTTCCAACAAATGGAACATCAACGGCGTCGAGATGTTGTAGGGCAGATTGCCGATTATGCGCAGTTTCTCGCCGGGTTGGGCTAGCGCGGCGAAATCGAAATTCAGCGCGTCGGCACTGTGTATCGTCAGTTCGGCGCGACCGGCGTATTGTTTTTGTAGGCGCGCGACCAGATCGCGGTCCAGTTCGACGACATCAAGCCGAATACCGCTGTCCAGCAGGGGTTTGGTCAACGCGCCCAAGCCGGGGCCGATCTCGACCCAGTGTTCGCCGGCCGTCGGGTGGGCGTGCGCCAGGATATTGTTGATGATCGCGGAATCGTGCAAGAAATTCTGGCCGAAACGTTTGCGGGGTTGGTGAGTCATGGGCGATGCGGAGTCGAGGTGGCGGAGTGTGTCGGCCTCTCGGCCGGAAAGACGGAGATTGTAGGGCATTTGCCTGTTCCGTGGGCAGTGTAGAGGGTTCGCCGAAAGTGGTCGCGGGGTGTTTGTAGGGTTTGCGACAAATTTCTTGCCGCTGGCCGGCTTGTCATGTCGGTGTTACGCCAACTGACCCGGTCAGTCCGCCAAATCTCTGGATTTACGCACTTGGCAAGTGTTTTGCTTTAAGCCTAGCAAGGGTGCAGTTAAGCCCAAATCACCGAATTGTTGCTGATTTGTATCGAGGTTCCAGCATGACATTTCCCGCCCGTTCCATCGTGATCGACGATACCACGCTCCGCGACGGCGAACAGTCCGCCGGCGTCGTGTTCTCGCTGGACGAAAAGTTGAGCATTGCCAAACAACTGGCCGAATTGGGCGTACCCGAGTTGGAAATCGGCATCCCGGCGATGGGTCAGCAAGAGCGGGACGAGATCAAAGCGATTGCCGGTTTGGGTTTGCCCAGCCATTTGTTGGTATGGTCACGGATGCGGCAGGAAGATTTGCAGCATTGTTTGGGCTTGGGCGTCGATACCGTCGATTTGTCGATTTCGGCTTCAGACCAGCATATCCAACACAAACTCAAACAAAGCCGCGCATGGGTGTTGGCAACGATAGACCGTTGCGTCAAGGCGGCGCTCGATGCCGGCATGCGAGTTTGCGTCGGTGCCGAGGATGCTTCCCGCGCCGATAGCGATTTCCTGGCGCAAATGGCCGAAGTGGCGCAAGCCGCCGGCGCCTGCCGAATCCGTTTCGCGGATACTGTCGGCGTGATGGAACCGTTCGGCGTTCACGACGCGATTCGTAAGCTGCGGGCCGTTACCGACATGGACATCGAAATGCATGCCCACGACGATTTGGGCTTGGCTACCGCCAACACCTTGGCCGCCGCGCTGGCTGGAGCGACTCACGTGAATACCACCGTCAACGGCTTGGGCGAGCGTGCCGGTAACGCCGCGTTGGAAGAAGTCGTCGTCGGTTTGAAACAACTGTACGGTATCGAGTCCGGCGTCGATTTGCGCAATTTCCCGGCCCTGTCTCATCGCGTGGCGACCGCGTCCGGCGACACGATAGGCAGTCGCAAAAGCCTGATCGGTCGCGACGTGTTCAGTCACGAAGCCGGTATTCATGTCGATGGTCTATTGAAAGATCCGGCGAACTACCAGGGCGTTGATCCGGCCTTGGTCGGCCGCAGCCATCAATTGGTGCTGGGCAAGCATTCCGGCAGCCAGGGCGTCGTTCACGCCTACCAACAACTGGGAATCCGAATCAACCGCTGGCAGGCCGGCCGTCTGCTGCCGATGATCCGGCAGTTCGTCAGCGACCATAAGCGAGCGCCGCAATCGGCCGATCTGAATCTGTTTTTACATAGCCTATAAGCGAGGTGTCCGATGAGTAGCAAGCGTCAAAAATCAGCCGTGCCGGTCAACGGCAAAGTGGAAGCGCCGGTTAGCAATCTGCCGCGGGACGAAGCGCCGGACGACCGTTATCCGGGGACCTTTTTCAGGGTGCCGGGCGTGCCGATGCCGGGTAAAACCACATGGAGCTTGGCAAAATGATGTTCTTCTCGCCGTCCCGTAACGCTGCCACACCCGGCTTATGGCGGGACTGGCGGGAAGACGTGGCCTGCGTTTTCGCCCGCGATCCCGCCGCCCGCGGCTGGCTGGAAGTCTTGTTGGCCTATCCCGGCGTGCACGCGGTATTGTTGTACCGGGTTACTCACCGTTTGTGGTTGGCCGACTGGAAGTTGACGGCGCGCTTATTGGCCGCGTTCGCCCGCTGGCTGACCAACGTCGATATCCATCCCGGCGCGACCATAGGCAAACGCTTTTTCATCGATCACGGCGCTTGCGTCGTCATCGGCGAGACCGCCGAAATCGGTAACGATGTGACCATGTACCACGGCGTAACCCTGGGCGGCACCACTTGGAACAAGGAAAAACGCCATCCGACGCTAGGCGACAACGTGCTGATCGGCGCCGGCGCCAAAATACTCGGCGCGATCACGCTGGGCAATAACGTCAGAGTGGGTGCCAACTCGGTGGTCATCAAGGATGTGCCGGCCTGCTGTACCGTGATTGGGATTCCCGGCCGCATCATTCAGCAAAAAGGCGTCAAGATTCAAGACCCGCGCGGTATCGATCTGGATCACCATCTGGTTCCCGATCCGGTCGGTAAAGCCCTCAGCTGTCTGGTCGAACGTTTGGACGAGCTGGAAAACAATCAGAAACGTTTCGTGGTGGCCGAGGAAACCTGCGGTAGTTGCGAGGCGGAAGGGGTTTGCCACGGCGAAGAAGCGACCGTCAAACTGCGGACCATAGCGGGTAGCAAATAATGGATTTGTTGCAATTCGACGCACAGGATTTGTATTACGAGCAGGAAGACAGCCAGGAAGTGCAGGACTTGATCAAATACGCGTCCGAGCGCTACGCCAACGGCGACGCGGAGTTGCCGCTGTTGCAAGCCTTCCTGAGGGCGCCGGAATCGTTGAACGTCTTGGTATCGTTGAACCGCTTTTATTATTACCAGCACCGCTTGGCGGAAGCCTTGATCATTTCCGAGCGGGCACTGGCGCTGATTCGGCCCGGCATCGATTTCCCGGAAGACTGGCGGGTGCTGGAGCGGAGCCACGTTACCGGAGCGCCCAAGGAATTGTTGACCCGCGTCCGTTTCTATCTGTTTACATTGAAGTCGATCGGATTTTTAAACATGCGCCTGGAAAATCTCGAGTTGAGCCGGGGCATATTCGAAAAGCTGGTGGCCTTGGACGAAAAGGACCGGATAGGCGCGCAAGGTTTGTTGGAATTGGTGATTCGGCGCCAGGAAGCAGCCGAAGGGATTTTCCGGTTGCCGGACGTGTTTGGCTAGGGATTGCCCGCCGCGATAGATGTAAATAACCCTGGGCGATGCCCGTTTCGCTCACTCAACCTGAAGGTGAATGCCGTGATTAAACGAAAGTCCGACCCGTTTTTGGCGCAGACCTCGGCGATGTTATTGATTTTATTGGTCGTATACCTGACTGGCGCCAACGCGGCGCTGCCGGGTGTCGATTTCCCGTTATCGATGAGGTAATTCTGATGAGTTTCGAAGAAGAAATGGAAGAGATGGAAGCCGCCGAGGACTTCCTGGTGTATTTCGGGCTGGAATACGACGCGACCGTGGTTCACGTCAATCGCCTGCATATTTTGCAACGTTTCCACGACTACCTGAGCCAAGCCAAGGACAGCATGCCGGAAGACGAGGATGCGATGCGGGAAATCTATAAAAAATTGTTGCAACGCGCTTACGGCGACTTTGTTGGTTCCGACGCGCAAACCGAGAAGGTCTTCAAAGTCTTCAAGATGATGGAGCCGCAAACCGTATTCGTATCACTTGGCGATATAAAAACATGATAGAAGAACGCTTCGACGAAGAACGCTTCGAATTCGGTGAAGCCGTTCGGGTCACCCGTAATGTGCGCAACGATGGCACCTACCCCGGCATGGAGATCGGCGATTTGTTGATACGGCGGGGTAGCGTCGGCAACGTCATCGAGGTCGGCACTTTCTTGCAGGACCAGGTAATTTATACCGTGCATTTCCTGGCCCACGGCCGGATGGTCGGTTGCCGGGCTGAAGAGTTGATTTCGGCCGACGCGGTTTGGAAGCCCAGTCGCTTTGAGTTTCGCGACAAGGTCAAGTGCACGATAGACCTGGGTGTGCAAGGTAACGTCATCGCCGCCAAGGGTAGCGACGGCGAGATTTTGAAAGTGCTGCGCGACACCGAACCCTTGCAGTACCACGTGCGCTTTCCCGGCCGAACCCTGCAAGTGCCGGAGAGCGTGTTGGAACCGGCCGACCCAAGCAAGTTCCGCGAACCGGAGGAGTAACGATGAACCAGACGGCGGACGTCAAAATTGAGCCTTATACTTTGCTGCGAGCGGCGTTGAACCTATTCAAGAAAGCGCCGGCCGAACTGGAGCAGCCCCAGTTGAAGCAAGTCGAGATACAGGCCCGCAACGAATTCGAAATCGAGAGCCGGGTGTTGAATTCCGACGAGGCGGCCGGGGTTGTCATTTCCGATATCGAACTGGAGCGGGCTTATCAGGATGTGCGCGGCCGTTTCGAGGACGACGACGGCTTTTTGGCGGCGTTGGCGGCCAATCATTTGGACGAACAGGCGTTGCGAAGTGCCTTGCACCGGCAATGCAGGGTTAACACCGTGCTCGAGCGCATCGCGGCGCGGGCACCCAAGGTCAATGAGGTCGAGATCGGCATTTTCTACCACTCGCACCCCGAAAAGTTTCACAAGCCGGAGCAACGCAAGGCCCGGCATATCGTGATTAGCATCAATCCGGACTACCCTGAAAATGTTCGGGAAAAAGCCCTGGAACGGATGACGGAAGTGATTGAAACGTTACGGCGCAAACCCCACAAATTTCCCGATCTGGCCTTGAAGCATTCGGAATGTCCGACCGCGATGCAAGGCGGCGAACTGGGTACCGTGGCCGCCGGCGTGTTATATCCGGAACTCGACGCCGCCTTGTTTGCGCTAAAAGAAGGTGGTATCAGCGATGTTGTCGAGACCGAAATGGGCTTTCACGTGATCCAATGTCTAAAAATCATCCCGGCGGAAACGCTGTCGTTGAAGAAAGCAACCCCAAGGATTCAGCAGATCATGCAGGATCGATATCGCAGAAACTGCCAGCGCACCTGGTTGGCCAGCCTGCCGACAAATAAGAGAGGTGTTTAACATGACAAAAGAACCCAAGCATTGTTCGTTTTGCGGCATAGAAGCGTCAGCCTCGGTGCCGATGATCGCGGGCACCGAAGGTTACATCTGCGAAGCTTGCGTGACCTTGGCCAGCCAGGTCGTGTCCAGTTGGGGCAAGAAGAAGGAGTTGGCAGACATGCAAGGTCCGCTACCCAAGCCCAAGGAAATGAAGAAAATGCTCGATCAATACGTGATCGGGCAGGACTTGGCGAAGGAAATCCTGTCGGTCGCGGTGTATAACCACTACAAACGCTTAAAGCACGAAACCAGCAAAACCGGCGGTTTGGGCGATGCCGATCCGAAAGTCGAAATCGGCAAGTCCAACATCTTGATGATAGGTCCGTCGGGCACCGGCAAGACGCTGCTGGCCAGCACCCTGGCGAAAATTGTCGGCGTGCCGTTCGCGGTGGCTGATGCGACCACGCTGACCCAGGCCGGTTACGTCGGCGACGATGTCGAAAACATTCTGGTCCGCTTGCTGGACGTGGCCGACGGCCAGATCAGCAAGGCCGAATGGGGTATCGTCTACATCGACGAAGTGGACAAGATCGCGCGCAGTCCGGAGCAGGCTTTCGGCACCCGCGATGTGTCCGGCGAAGGCGTGCAGCAAGCGCTGCTGCGTTTGGTGGAGGGCTCGCAAGTCAAGGTGCCGACCAAGGGCCGCCGCAAGGACCATAGCGGTAGCGATTCGGTCATGGTCGATACCAGCAACATTTTGTTCATCGCCGGAGGCGCTTTTCCGGGCTTGGAAAAACACGTCGAGAAACGGCTTCAGCCGCCGAAAACCGCGATCGGCTTCCACGCCGAGGTCAGCAACCCGGACGATAAGCCGACCCTGGAAGCAATGTTGAACGCCACCCAGCCGGACGACTTGAAACGCTTTGGCTTGATTCCGGAATTCATTGGCCGCTTTCCGGTCTTGGCGCCGCTGGAGCCGCTGGATGTCGATGCCTTGATCCAGGTCTTGACCGAACCGAAAAACGCGCTGGTCAAGCAATATCAGCAGTTGTTCGCCTTTGACGATGTCGAGTTGGAACTGACTCAGGACGCGTTGGTTGAAATCGCCGAAAAGGCCATCGCCCGCAATACCGGCGCGCGCGGTCTGCGCGGCATCATGGAACACGTCTTGCGTAAAACCATGTTCGAATTGCCGTCCAAGGATAACGTCACTCGGTGTATCGTCAACGCCGAAGTCATCCGCGGCGAAGCGGAAATTCAGGTGGTCGAGCGCGACAACCCGGACGAACCCGATCTGCAACGCTCGTCGGCGGGCTAACCGCCAAGGGCGCCGGCCGCTTGGCCGGCGCCCTTATTTCCAATTCAATCAGGCTTAGTTTATGTCCACTGTCAGTACCAAAGAAAAAATTTTGAAACAATTGGCCGAAAACCCGGTGATCATTTATATGAAAGGCGTGCCGAGCGCGCCCGAGTGCGGTTTTTCGGCGAAAGCGGTCGGTATCTTGAATGAAACCAAGGTGCCTTTTGCCTACGTCAACGTGATGCAAGCACCGTTCATTCGCGAGCGATTGCCTTCGGTCTCGAAATGGCCGACTTTTCCGCAATTATTCATCAAGGGCGAACTGATCGGCGGCGCCGACATCGTCGAATCGATGTACAACGACGGTAGTCTGTTACCGTTGCTGCAAGCCGCCGTGACGCCGGACGATCCGGCCGCCGCCAGCCAAACCATTACCCAATCCGAAGTCGAGGCCCTGATTTTGAGCGCCTATCCCGGTGCCAAGATCGAAATCGAGGGTCAGGGCTGCGACTTGGGTATCGTCGTCGTCAGCGAACTGTTCGCCGGGCAGACCATGATCAAGCAACATCAAGGTGTCATGGAAACTCTGAGCGAGCCGCTGGCTTCCGGCCGTCTGCACGCGGTCACGCTGAAGACGTTTACGCCGGAGCAACTCGCCGCGCAGCAACCGGCCGCCAATCCGGGGCTGCTGCAAATCCAACTCTAATTTCGTCAACAAGGAGTAAACCATATGGCAAAAGTAGGCATTTTCTTTGGAACCGATACCGGCAACACCCGCAAATTCGCCAAGCAAATTTCCAGCAAACTGGGCGATATCGCGGACAAACCGGTCAACATTAACAAAGCCTCGGTCGACGACCTGCTGGCTTACGACGTGTTAATCCTGGGCTCGCCAACCTATGGCGAAGGCGAATTGCCGGGCATGAGCGCCGGCCACGATAACGAAAGCTGGGAAGAATTTCTGCCCACCGTGACCGGCGCGGATTTCAGCGGTAAAACCGTTGCCCTTTACGGCTTGGGTGATCAGGAAGGCTATCCGGGCCATTTCGTCGATGCGTTGGGCTTTTTGTACGATGCGTTCGCCGATGCCGGCGCTAATATCGTCGGTTTCACCAGTACCGAAGGCTACGAGTTTAAAAAATCCAAGGCAGTGATGGGTGACCAGTTCGTTGGGCTGGCGTTGGATGAAGACAATCAGAAAGAATTGAGCGAAGGCCGTCTGACGGCTTGGCTGGATTCGATTTCTTCAGCCTGGGCATAATAGCTCATGATCGAAGAACAGGCTGTGGTGACCCGAGTTGGCCTTGATGGGCGGCCTTGGATCAAAAGCCTGCAAACCAGTGCCTGTGGAGCTTGTCTGCAAAAGCAGTCGTGCGGAACCGCGACACTGGCAAAAGTATTACCCAAGCGTGAATTCGCCGTCGATTCCGAACTGGCCCTGCAAGCCGGAGATCGGGTCGTCGTCGCGATCGACGACAGCCATTTGGTGCTGACTTCGCTGTTACTGTATTTACTCCCCTTGTTGCTGATGTTTGGCGGTTTGGGGCTGGCGCAATGGCTGCTGCCGGCCGCGCTGATTGATGCCTGGTTGCCGGAAATCGCCTTGTCGACGCTGTTGCTCGGCTTCTGGCTGATTCACCGCTCGCAAAATTTGCTATTGCTGCAACTCTGTTTCCGACCGCAAATTGTCCGCAAATTGGCTGGCGAAGCCTGATTGCTGTCTTACCCTCCGATTTTCCCGCCCTCGCTCCGATCCTCTTGGTACTTGACCCTTTCGGGTAGGCGAAATGCCAACGGCCGAGCGTCCAAAACTGAAT
>NZ_JBYMAP010000036.1:0-25167 GCF_057766305.1 Methylomonas sp. BG-2
TGTATAGAGGCCGTCAACTTGGTGTATTTTCTGAAGAACAATACCGGTCTGGCGTTATCTCACTAAATCGACGCGGAGAAGCAACTCAAGAGCACGAAGATCGGGAAATGGTTCAGGAAAGCCCGGAGGTGATTCTGGAGAGTATGAAAGTGCTGTCCCAGCAATGTGGTGTCTCCAGTAGGATGATTGCCGATTCGATGTTCGTCAAGACGGAACTTCTCGATAAGTTGCTCGGTTATAAATCCGCGGAATCGAATCAGAATAATATCGTTAATCTGCACTTCCATCGGCGGTCTACTGAAAACGGTGAAAGCGGCGCAACGCCGCTTCCAGGTGAAACTTTGCTTTAGCAATAGCGCAGGCTCCGATGCGTTTGCCGCTGGGTTGCTTGGGTTTCTAGTTCCCAAACTTCAGTTTTGGAAATGCTCTCTCGGAAGCTCTAGCTTCCTATCCACAACCAGACTGGAAGCCGGAGCTTCCAAGACCGGGGTTGCCAAGCCGGAGCTTGGGAACCAGATCAACCCGGTAAAACACCTCGGATGCCATTATTCAACTCATCCAACATGATTGATCACATCCATGCTCTGGTGAGGCACGCCGATGATTTCTATGCCGGTATTGGTAACGATGTAAAAGACTAAATGCCGGCCTTCGGGGAAGCAGAAATAACCGGGTTTTATATCGTCGCGGGCCTTGCCTAGCTTGGGGTGTTCCGCAAGCCAGTTGAAGCGGTCGAACAGAGCGCGTAAGTAGTGGTCGGCTTGTTCGGCACCCCACTGTTGAAAGCTATAGAGCCATATTCGTTCCAAATCCTCCGCCGCCAGTTGCCTGATGCGGTAGTTTGGCGTCATTGGTTGTGTTTTTTTCGCATCGAGGCTAGAAATTGCGCTTCGTCGAAATCCTCCTTCAACGGGCTGTCTTCGCCGGCCTGCAGCTTGGCTTTTAAGGTTTGCAACTTAAGTTCCTCTTCTTCCAGTTTACGCAAACCGGCGCGGACGGCTTCGCTGACCGACAAAAAGCGGCCTTGCTGTATTTGTTCTTGCACAAAAGCGTCGAAGTGGTCACCCAAGGTGACGGAAGTGTTTCTAGGCATGATCTGGCTCCCGATAAGGGGTATTAGATACTAATATAGATCGCGGTTTACGCCAAACTCAAGCGTCTTCTAGTGGCCAAGCTCCAGTTTGGGAACACTATCTCGGAAGCTCTAGCTTCCTATCCACAATCAGACCAGAGTGTCCAGCGTTCAGGCTCTCTCATCTTCACCTGCAATCTGAATAATCTGATTCAATCGCTCGCAAACCTGAGCGAACACATTGCCCGGCAAGGATTTGAGCGGATGCGGTTTGGCCTGGCGCAAACGCCAGTCGAAGGATTTGGGTTGGTGGCAGAGCACGTAGCTGGTTTGTCCGGCCTTACGGCCGCCGGCTTTGCCGACCGCTACCGCAAATGGATTGTCGGCATTGTAGGCGGCGGTCGTCATCGGCAGGCCGATGACCAGGGAGGTTTTTTCATTGAAAATGCGCGGCGAAAGCACCAAAAACGGATGGATGTCGCGCATTTCCTGGCCGACCTGAGGATTGCAAGCTATCCAGATGATGTCTTGCCGTTCCGGCACCCAGGCCGCCGTTTCCTTGCGGGCTACCAACGTTCGGCGCCTATTGCTTGCGCGTTCGCCATCGCTTCGCCGCCGTGCCGCTCGGGGTCGAAGCAAGCCAAGCGTTGCTCCAACGTCAAAGCTTCGTCGGCCAATGGTGTGATGACCACTTTATTGTCTTCAACGGAAATCCTTACCCGTTGGTGGTTGTGCAAATGCGCGGCCTTGGCAATGGCTGCCGGTAGGCGCACACCGAGATTATTGCCCCATTGTTTGATGTCGAGTATGGCTTCGGTCATGGACTGCTCCCAAATGTTTAAACACAAGTATAAACATGGTCGTGAATTAACGTCAAATCGCTAGTTCCCAAGCCGGAGCTTGGAAAGCGGAAGCCGGATCGACCGGCACGGCTATGGCTTAATCCGACTCCTCATCCACCCCCAACGCCCGCATCTCCAAGCCTTCAATCTCTTGCAAGGACTTGCCGGCGATGCCTTGCAAATCGCCGTACATGCCGACCGTGGCGTTCATGACCCGTTCGATTTGGGCTTCGCGTTTGGCCCATTGCTTCAGGATGGCTTTGCGTTCCTTATCCAGGTCTTCCTGCATCGTCGAGAAGGCTTCGACGATGGCTTCCACCCGTTGCCGGAAGCGCGGGCCGGTCAAGTATTGGTAGACCATCTCGGTCTTGCCGTGCTGGCCTTCGGCGGCGAGGCGGGCCAGACCGATTTCCAGCAGGGTGTGGCGCAAGATGGTCGCGACCGGTAGGGCGGCGCGCGGGCCGGTGACCCAGACGCCGTCGATGACGTCGAAGGTTTCTACGTCCTTGGGCAGAGCCTGGCTGACGATCACCGCCAGTTCGGCCTTGGCGGCGCGCTGGTCTTCGCGCAGTTTCACCAGCCAGCCGTCGCTCCAGTTTTTGGTGCGCTTGGATTCCCACAAGATGCTGCCGGCCGGCGTGCCGGAGGGACCTGCGACGCGCTGCAACACGTCGCCGCCGAATTCGCCTTTGGCGACCGGTTCGATGCTGTCGAACGGGAATTTGGCGCGCAACAGGTTTTCTAATTCCAGTTCCTGCACTTCGCCTTGCAATTGCTGAGAGCCTTGTTCGGCTTTTTGTTTCAGTTCTTCGATTTTCTGCTGCATCGCGGCGATGGTCTGGTCCTTTTCCAGCACCCGCAGTTTCAGGCCTTCCTCGGCTTCGCGCTTGGCTTGGTCGCGCACTTGGTTCAGGTTGTCCTGCACCCGTTTTTCCACGGTCAGTTCCAGCTCGCGCTTGGCGTCGTCGAGTTCGCGCTGCTTTTTAATCAATTCGGCCTGGGCTTGTTGGGCTTCGGCGAGTTTGGCGTCGCGGATTTTCAGGACTTCGTTCAAGTCGGCCAGTTCGCGGCTTTTATGCTCCAACTCGGCGGCGGCCGCTTGTTTGGCTTTGCGGCTTTCTTCTTCGACGACGCGCTGGCGTTCGGTCTGCAATTGTTTTTCGACCTGTTGTTTGACCTGATTTTCCAGTTCGCGTAGGCCGTCCTGCAACTGTTGTTGTTGCTGTTTCAAGCCTTGCTCGCGCTGGGCGATGTCGGCGTCTTTTTGTTTGAGCTGTGCCTCGAATTGCTTGCGGGTGGCGGCGAGTAGCGGCGCGGCCAGCGATTCGGTCAGCGGTACGGCGGTCGCGCAATTGGGGCAGATAACGGTGGCTTCAGTCATGTCGAGTAGAAAATATTGGAATTTGGGAACCGCATGATACCGGGGCGGTTCGGTTTCGGCTAACGGGAAGGCTGCTTAGGCGTGGCGTGCCAGTTCAGCCAGTTCCGAAGCGGTATTGACGTTGGCGAAGATGCCCGGCCGATCCGAGAAATCCACCCGGACCGGATCGTGCGCGGCAAACCACCCTTGCAATTTACGTTCGCCGCGGTCCAGATAGGCTTGCAAATCGCCGGCAAGGTGGCTGCGTAACGCGGCGACGGTCGGATGCCAGCGCTCGCCGTCGTGGGCGGCGGCGATCGGCCGCCCGCCGGATAACGCGGCCAGCAGGCGCTGCAGCTCGGCGGTTTCGATCAGCGGCGTATCGCAGGGCACAACCAGCAGAATGTCGCTATTGCAGGCGCGCATCCCGGCTAGAATGCCGGCCAGCGGGCCGTCGAAATCGGGGTTGGCGTCGGCAATCACCGGATGGCCGAGTTGGCGGTAGGCGGCGTGATGGCGATTGGCACTGATCCACAACTCATTGACCAGCGGCCGTAGCGCGGCCAAGCCGTAAGCGGCGAGCGGCCGGCCGCGAAAATCCTGCAAGCCCTTGTCCAGACCGGCCATGCGTCTGGCGCGGCCGCCGGCCAGGACCAAGCCGGCGACTGTGTTTTGCCCGTTCATGATGATAAACTTTGCCGATGTTGAAGAGAGCCGTCATTGTCGCAAGCCTGCCGCTGTTTGCAAGCTGCGCGGGGCTGCCGCCGAACACCGAGTTGGTGCCGTACTATCAGGTGGAAACCGTTAAGCCCTACGATGAAGTGCTGGCGGAACTGGAAGTGGCGATAGCGGAACACAATTTTCGCATCACCGGTCATAGTCGGGTCGGCAAGGTGATTCGCGATCGCGGCGCGATCGGCTTTCCGGAATACGACACGGTCCAGTTTTGCAACCTGACGCTGGCGAAGGTGGTGTTGGAGATTACCCCGCACGCGATCGGTTTCATGCCGTGCAACGTGGTGACCTATCAGTTCGAGGGCAAGACCCGAATCAAAACCCATTTGCTGCCCGAGGACACCGACAATCCGGCCTTGAACGCGTTTGCCAAGGAAATGAATCCGCAATTGCGGCAAATCGTCGATTTCGCCGCCCAACCCTGATTTCACTCAACCCCATCCGAAAAGCACCATGAAAAAAACCTTGTTTTCGACCGTTGCCATGATTGCGCTGCTGACCGGCTGCGCCGCTCAGCAGGAAAATACCCAGGCCGAGGCACCGGCCGCCGAAGCGCAAACCACTAGGGTCAACGACTTTCCGACCCGCGACCGGGTCGAGTACGTGTTGGAATGCATGGCCAAGCGCGGCGGCAGCGGCAGTTACATCACCCAATACGCCTGCGGTTGCAAGGTGGATAAAATCGCCGAGAAACTGAGCTTTGCCGAATACGAGGCGGCCCGCACCTACACCCAAATGCAGAAAGCCCCCGGCGAATCCGGCGCGGCTTTCCGCGACGCCAAGCAAAGCAAGGATTTGCGCGCGAAGTTGAAGGAAGCCGACGCCGAGGCTGAAAAAGCCTGTTTCGTGAAATAAGCCTTGTCGTGCATCGAACATTGGGTGGGCTTGCGTTGAGCGGCGGTTCCGGCGCGCCGCTCGGCGATTTGGGATCGTCCGCTTGGCGGTCGCCACTAAACCCGATTCCCGGAACCCGGAATGTCCGCCTTCGATAAGCCGGTTCCGTTCTGTTTCGGTTACGCGGCGGTTGAGTTCCGGTCGGCAGCGAAGACGGGCTATTCTTGATAGCCGCGCTTGCCTTTTTCGCGGTCGATAGGTTCGATTGCTCCGTCTCAAACGCCGTTGAAGGCCAAAATGCTTAAATTACCGGGCTGGCTGCTGTTGGTGGCGCCGTTGGTGCTGAAAGGGCTGTACGTCGATCGCTTCATTTTCGACTATACCGGCACCCGCTGGCTGGGGCTGGGGCAAGTGATCGCCAACGACGCGGTGCTGTTTTTCGCGATATTGGCGCTGGGCTATTTTTCGCTGTCGCCGCGCTTGCCCCGCCCGTTGGTCGCCCTGTTGCGCCTGCTGGCGCTGGCGATTTGGTTGGTGTATTGGATCGATTACGCGGTCATCGTCAATTTCAATACCCATCTGGCGCTCGGCGATGCGATCAAATACACCGATTATTCGCTGAAATACATTCGGCAAATCTACGGGCTCAGCGACGCTGGTCTGGCATTGCTGGGCGCGGCCTTGGCAATCTTGCCGGGTTATTGGGTCTTTGCTCGATTTCCGGCTGTCGCGCCTCGCCGGAAATGGCCGCTGGCCTTGATTTGCAGCCTGCCGCTGGCCACCGCCTTTGCGGAAAACGAGCGCTACGCCCACGCTTGGATATATAAAAACGTCATCGACTACAATCTGACGATCCTGTCGGAAGCCTCGCCCTACAGTCCGGCTTTCCGGCAGGGTTTGCACTATCGCGACAGCATTAGCTGCGAAACCGGCCAACCGGCTTCGCCGAACTTGATCGTGTTGATGGTCGAGTCGCTGTCGGCCTACCAGAGCCTGTTCTTTTCCGGCATCGAGGACTGGACGCCGAATCTGGATGCGATTGCCGTCGAGCAACGCGCCTATACCCAGTTCTACGCCAACGGCTTTATCACCGAAGACGGCGAAATTGCGTTGTTGACCGGGATCTTGCCGCTGTATCCGCCGTCCAGCTACAGCGACGACGGCGGCACGTCGTTTTACAGTTTTTACGATTTGCCGGAAGCCTTACCGCGGGTGTTAAAGCCGCGCGGTTACCGGAGCGAATTTCTGACCACCGCCGATCTGGAATTCGGCAATACCGGCGCTTGGGCGCGGCGCGCCGGTTTCGATGACGTCGAAGGCCACGACCAGCCGGAATACGATAGCTGGGAGCGTTTTCATTTTCAGGCGGCGCCGGACGAAGCCTTGTATCGGCGCCTGCTGGATCGGGTCGCCGCGCAACGCGGACCTTTTTTGCTGTTCGCCAAGACCGTCAGCAGCCACCATCCCTATATCGATCCCGAGACCAAGGAAAAGTCCGAGTCGGCGGCGATTCGTTATACCGACCGGCAGTTGGGCTGGTTTTACCGGCAACTGCGGAGCGCTGGATTTTTCGAAAACGGGGTGTTGGTCATCGTTGGCGATCATCATTCGATGACGCCGCTGAAAAAGGCCGAGGGCGAGCGCTTCGGGCCGCTCAAGGCCTCGGCCAGAGTGCCGCTGGTACTGGCCGGCCGCGGCATCCAGCCCGGCGTGGAAGCCCGGCCGTTTCAACAAATCGACGTCTACCATAGCCTGCGCGGTCGGGTGGAAGGCCGGCGATGTCACGGCGATTGGATAGGCGATTTGATGGCCGGCGCGCCGCCCCGGTACATATTGCATCGGCGCGGCGACAATCGGGATATGGTCAGTTTGTTCAGCGCGGACGCCGATTATCTGATCAAGCTGGACGGCGACGCCACTCGCTTGGCCGGCAAGGCGCCGGCCGATGCCCGCTTGGCGCGCGCATGGCTGGACAAGGTCAACGCGGCGCGGATTGCTCGAGCGGACTGGGCGGCGCGACAATCCGCCGAAACGTCAAATTGACGCGTGGCTGCTTGGCTAGCCGGGTTTTCGGCAATTCGTGACGCCAATGGTGTTGCAGGCTGCCGGCCATGATCAGCAAGTCGCCGTGCGCCAGCTCGAGATCCAGGGTTTCGCGGCCGCGCTTGTGCCTAAAACGTAATAGCCGGCTGTCGCCAAAACTCAGCGAGGCGATCAGCGGATCGCGGCCCAGCTCGGGTTCATCGTCGGCGTGGCAGCCCATCGAATCGCGGCCGTCGCGGTACAGATTGGCCAATACGCTGTTGAAGGAGTGACCGCAAACTTTTTCCAGATCGGCGCGGAGGGACTGCAAATGGGCGGTCCATGGCAACGGGGCGTGATCGACGCCGGAATAGCGATAATGGGCGTCGGCGTCGCCGTACCAAGCCATCAAGCGCGGCACGCTGACCCAGCGGCCGAACAAATGGATTTGTTCGGATTGCCAGGCCGGCTCGATCAACAGGCGGGCAAGATGGCTGTCGGCCGCCGCGCGCGGATAAAAGCCGCGCAGCCAATACAATTCACCGTCGAACGGCGCCAGATTGTCGGCGATAGTCTGGTTCAAGGTACCAGCAGGACCAGCATTTGCGCGGTGACGATGCGCAGGATCATTACCAGCGGATACACGCTGGCGTAGGCCACCGAGACCGCCGGCGACGGGCTGAATCCGTTGGCGAAGGCCAGTGCCGGCGGGTCGGTCATGCTGCCGGCCAGCAAGCCGCACAGCGACAGAAAGTTCATCCGATAAATCAATCGAGCGATGCCGGCGACGATTAACAGTGGCAACAACGTGATCGCCGCCGCGCAAGCCATCCAGTAAACGCCGTCGCCGCGCACCAGCGTCGCGACGAATTGGTCGCCGGAATTCAGGCCGACGCAGGCCAGGAACAACACAATGCCGATGTCCTTCAAAATGATGTTGGAGCTTTTCGGCAAGTGCCAGGTGACCGTGCCCCAATTGCCGATGCGGCTCAACACGATGGCGACCAGTAGCGGTCCGCCAGCCATGCCGAGTTTGATCGCCGACGGCACGCCGGGTATATAAAGCGGAATGCTGCCCAGCAATATCCCCAAGGTCAGGCCGATAAAAATCGGAATGATCTGCGGATGGTCCAGCGTCTCCAGCGAATTGCCCAAGGCCACTTCGATATTGGTCAGCGCTTGTTTGCTGCCGACCACATGCAACTCGTCGCCGTATTGCACCTGCACGTTGCTGGCCGGCGAAAATTCCACGTCGGGCCGATGTACCCTTGAGATTGTCACGCCGTAGAGCAGGCAAAGTTCGCCGACGGTGACTCCGATCGCCGAACGATCGGTCACGACCATGCGCTTGCTGTCCAGATGGCTGGGAATTTGCCTGAGGTCGACGTCGGATTCCGGTCCGATCAGCATGGTGAGCTGCTCCAACGGCTCGCGGGGGCCGACCAGGCGCAGGATGTCGCCAACCGCCAATCGGCTCTGCCGCTTGGCCAGCTGTACTTGGCCTTCATGCAGAATCCGGGTGGTCACCACGTTGTGCTCGTGAATGAAGGGAATCTCCTCCAAGGTCTTGCCGTGCAAATTCAAGTTTTCGACACGCAAATCCTTCCAGATCGGTACGTCGTTTTTTTGCTGACTTTCGGCGTATGCCTGGCTTTCGGCGTCGATATCCACTCGGCAGAGTTTTCGGTATATCAGCATGGTGAGGATGATGCCGATGATGCCGAACGGGTAGGCCACCGCATAGCCGAGGCCGGGCATTTTCAAGGCTTCAGGGTTGATGCCGGGCGTGCCGCCGAGCACTTGCTGAGCCGCCGCCAGCGACGGCGTGTTGGTGGTGGCGCCGGAAAACAAGCCGACCGCGACCGGCATCGGAATGTCGCCGAAACGGCCGATCGCGAGGGTGATCAGCGCGCCCAAGCCGACGATCGCCGCCGCCAGCGCGTTCAGGCGCGGGCCGTGGCGCAAAAAGGAATTGGCGAAGCCCGGTCCGACCTGCAGGCCGATTGCGTACACGAACAGCACCAAGCCGAAATCGCGCAAAAAATGCATCACTTCCGGATTGATGGTCAGCCGGTAATGGCCGAACAGCAACCCGGAAAACAGCACGCCGGCGATGCCCAGCTGAATGCCGGCCAACGACAAGCGTCCCAGTATCAAGCCGCTGGCGACGACCAGTGCGATGATCAGCAGTGTGTGAGGTACCGAGTCTTGCTGGATCAGGGTCAGCAGCCAGTTCATCGGCGTTCCGCTCCCGTCCGGATTCGGCCGGTTGGGCGGGCGAATCGGTACCCGGTGCCTAAGCGGCGCGGCCGCCCGATACGAGCGGGTTTGCCTAGCCGGTCGGGGCTGACTATGATGGGCAGGCGCAGGGTAGCGGCAAAGTCAAAAACCAATCGGGATGCCATCATTTAATTCGCGAGTCCATTAGCCAATTCAGGGGAAGTCTTATGAAGCCACGTTACAATACCAAAATTCAATGGCTGGCGTTATGCGCCTTGTTCGCCGGTGCCGCGCAGGCCGCCGACGTTGGCGCTGGCAGGGCCAAATCGGCCGCCTGCCAAACCTGCCACGGTCCGGTCGGTGTCAGCAGCGGACCGTTGTGGCCGAGCTTGGCCGGCTTGAATGCCGGTTATATCGAAGGTCAGTTGGTTAAATTCCGCTCCGGGATGCGCGACGATCCGGTGATGCGGCCGATCGCCGAGGAGCTCGGCGATGCCGACATGCAAAATCTGGCCGCCTACTTTTCCAGCCTGCAAGGCAAATCGGCCGGCGGCGATCCGGCGCTGGCCAAACTGGGCAAGGATAAGGCCGCCATGTGTCTGGGTTGCCACGGCAACAACGCCCAGGGTATCGGCATGGCACCGAAATTGGCCGGCCAGCAGCCGAAATATCTGGCTAAACAATTGACCGATTTCAAAAAAGGCGCCCGTAAAGCATCGCAAATGAATGCGATGGCTCAATCGCTGTCCGACGACGATATCAAAGCGCTGGCGGCCTATTTGGCATCGTTGTAACCCATTGCCAAGCGCCGGCCCAGCCGCGATCCGGGCGGCAAAGTCTTGCCGGCCGGCGGCAAACCGAATTGCCGCCGGCCGGTTTTTCGGCGCGAATCGGCGAATTGCGTCGATTTTGCGGCGTCTCCCTCGGCATTTCTTAACCAGTTTTTACTCATCTTTACCTAATCCGTCGTCTCAAACGGCGGGTTTGGGCCGATAGTTTGCACTAGTCCTGGTGCGGCATCGCGCGGCCCGTCGGGCCAGCTGCCGCGTTAGCAGGCGGCAACTTCCACAGGTTGCCCGGTTCACTTTTTAGATGAGGATACAACGATGAGCAGCATCAGCAGCATTAACAGTTCCAGCGCCGGAGCGATGTACGGCGGCATGAAAGCCCTGCAAAAACCCGATACCGCCAAAATGGCCGAGGACTTGTTTTCCAAGCTGGATACCAAGGGCCAAGGCTATATTGAAAAGAGCGATCTGCAAACCGCATTGAACAAGGTGTCCGGTTCGGATTCGAGTTCGAGTAGCAGCGCGGACGACCTGTTTGCCCAATTGGACGGCGATGGCGACGGCAAGGTGACCCAATCGGAAATGCAGGCGACGCTGGAAAAATTGGCGTCCGAGTTGGATGGTCCGTTTCCGAGGATGCGGATGCAAGGGCAGGGCGGCATGCCGCCTCCGCCGGGCGGTCAGGACGACCAGGGCTTGACCAAGGATCAACTGGCCGGTCTGTCGGATGAGCTAAGCGCCAGCGACAGCGAGCGCTCGCAATCGCTGAGCGATCTCGCCGCCAACTTCGACGCCGCCGACAGCAACGGCGACGGCAAGGTCACCGCCAGCGAGGCCAGGGCTTACGAAGATGCCAAAAACACGACAACATCCAGTACCGGGTCAAGTAGCGCGGCTACGACCGTCGCTTCCGACGGCACTTCCAGTCTCGACCAGCAATTCATGAAGCAAATGATGCAACTGATCCATGCCTACGGCGGCGGGGACACGGATCGGAGCGGTATCGGCATTTCGACGACCGCTTAAGGGGTGACGCGCCGAACCGGCGGCAATGTCGCGTAATGGCGGGCGCCGGATGGACTCGCGCCGGCCACGCCACTTGCCGCCGACCGCGCGGCTCGAGCGGCAAGTCCGCCGAACCGGCTATTTCGTGGAGACAAGGCGCGCCGCCGAAGCCGATTTGCTCGCGAATTCAGCCCTTGGCGCTTGCCGGAGCCTGGGCGCCGAGCGGAAATTCCAGGATGACTTTCAAGCCGCCGCGCGTCCGGTTGACCGCGTTAATGCGGCCGCCGTGGGCTGCCACGGCTCGCAACGCAATGGTCAAACCCAGCCCGGTACTGCCGGCTTTGTCGTGATTGCGGCTACGGAAAAACGGCTGAAATATGGCGTCCAGTTCGGCCTCGGGAACCCCTGGACCGTCGTCCTCGACCGAGACGGTGGCACGCTTGCCGTCCGAACCGACCGCGACCGAGACCGCGCCGTCGGTTCGGCAATGTTGGACCGCGTTGCGGATGACGTTTTCAAAGGCCCGATGCAACAATTCGGCGTCGCCGCGCAACAGGATTTCGCCGCCCGGGTGGTAGAGCAACCGGATGCGGCCGGCCGCCTCCAGTTCGGCGTCGGCGACGATGTCGCCGAGCAAATCGTCCAGATCGACGGTTTCGCTGGGTTTCGCCGCCACGCCGCTTTCCAGGCGCGACAGCATCAGCAATTCGCCGATCAAATCACTCATCCGCTGTGATTCGCGTTCTATCCGGTCCAGCGTGGTCGGTAGTTTGGCGGGCATTTGCTGCGCCACGCCAATCGCGGCCTGGATGCGGGCCAACGGTGAGCGCAGTTCGTGGGAGACGTCGTGCAACAAGCGTTGCTGAGCGTGGACCAAGTCGCCGATTTGGCCGGCCATGTGATCGAAGTCGCGGCCCAAATCGGACAATTCGTCGTGGCGATGCCCCATGCGGTCGGCGATGCGGGTGTCGAGTTTGCCTTGGGCCAACGCGGCAAACGCCCCGCGCAAGGTGCGGATCGGTTTGGCGAAGTACCAGGCCAACAGGCTGCTGAACAGCAGACCGGCCAGGGTACCGGCGGCGATCGGCAGTACCGGTGGCGGTGGTTCTCGCAACGGCGGGCCGCCGTCGCCGAATTCCGGCGGTGGGGCGAGACGGAAGCCTTCGTCTCCCGGTGGCGGGCCGGAGTCGCCGAAGTCCGGTTTGGGACCATGGTTTTCAGGGTGGTCGAATTCGGGCGGATGCGGCGGGCGACCGTTTAAAAAGCGCGGTTCGCCGGCGCGTAACAAGGGTTTTAGCGCGTCGCTCAAACCGAATTCGCGCGCCGGAATAAACAGCAGATATTGGCGACCGTCCCCGGCGGAAATTTCTCGCAACGCTTCGGGATAGGTGCCTTGGCCGTGTAATTCGCGCGCTTGCTTCAAGACTTCCGGAGACAGCTCGCGATTCAATACGTCGCGGCCGTCCTTATCCACCGCGAAAATCGCCGGAAACCGGGTTTGGCTTAACGCGCCAAGAAATTCGCGCAGCGCGTCGGAGCCGCCATGGGTCAGAATACGCGCGGCGACTTCAATCAGCGCGGCGCGGCGAACATCGATCGTTTGGACGCGCGCCTGATGATCGGCGGCCTGGTGGGCATTGTGGCGCAGCCAGACCACGCTGCCGACACCGAAGCCCGCCGTCAGCAACGCCAGCCAGAAGGCGAAAAAAAACTTCCAGAACAAGCGGTCCATCGTTTTAGGCTTTGATCATTTGATAGCCTTGGCCGCGCACGGTCTGGATATAGGAACGACCGTCCTGTTGAGTGCCGAGTTTCTGGCGGATGCTGCTCATGTGGACGTCGATGCTGCGGTCGAAGCGGGCCAGCGGCCGGCCCAGGGCTTTCTCGGACAGCTCGTTCTTGCTGACGATATGGCCGACATGGCTGGCCAGCGTTTCCAGCAGGTTGAATTCGGTGCTGGTCAATTCCAGATCGCGGTCAAACCATTGCGCCTTGCGTTTTTCGCTCCAGATTTTCAGCGGTCCGGCGATGATGGGGCCCGACGAGGTGGCGGTATCGCGCTGGACCCGCCGCAAAATCGCCCGAATGCGCGCTACCAATTCGCGGGGCGTGCAAGGTTTGGGGACGTAGTCGTCGGCGCCGGATTCCAGGCCGATAATGCGGTCTACATCGTCGCCCTTGGCGGTGAACATCAGAATCGGCAGACGGCTTTCGGCGCGGATTTTTGCCAGCACTTCGGTGCCCTTGATGTCGGGGAGCATGATGTCCAATATCGCCAGTTGATACGCGCCGGACAGGGCTTTTTCAAGACCGGTGGCGCCGTCGTTGGCAATGTCGACGCCAAAGCCTTCCTGCTGCAGGTATTCGCCGAACAGCGCGGCCAGTTCGGTGTCGTCGTCGATAATCAGTACGGTGTTCATAACGGAGGCTCTCTAAGCTAGATCGGCTCATGATAACGGCCGGCGTCGGTGCGCGCCAGCGGCCGGCCGATGCGTTTACCTGAATTTACACGGCTCTAACGCCACTTAACCTAGCGATTGGCATACTGGATTCCGACGCCGCCCGCTAGGCGATGTCGAATTCTTAATCGATTTCGAGGAACCCTTATGAACAAGCATTTTCCATTTTTACTGATGTTGGCGTTGCCGTTCGCCAGCCAAGCTCAGCCGATGTTCGGCGAGTCGCCGCGCGGCTGGACGCTCATGTACGCCAACAACGATGTCGAACCGGGGTTTGAGGCTCCAGCCCACGGCGGTCGGCCGCCGCATCATCCAGGCAAGCATCCCGGCGGCGAGCTGCCGCCGTATCTGGCTAAGCTGGATTTGTCCGAGCAACAAAAAACCGCGATTAAGGCGTTGATTAAAACGACTCTCGGCGAACCCGGCGCCAAGCGCGACGAATTTCGGGACGCGGCGCGCGAACAGCATAAGCTGTCGTTTTCCAGCGAATTTTCCGAGGACGCCGCCGCCAAGTTGATCGACAATCAATTGACCGAGCAACGTCGGGTAATGTTGCAAAAAGCTAAGTTGGACAATGCCATTTTCAAGCTGTTGACCAGTGAACAACAGCAAGCGATGTTGGCGGACATGGCCAAGCGCGATCATTGAACAGCGCTGTTATTCGCCCATCGTCCGATTCTTGCGTTTGGCGCTTCGGCCATCGAACTGGAATGACTGCCCGCCGCGGCGCGAATCACCGCAACGCACCAAAATAGAAAATTGTTAATGACCAAACTGGCATAATTTCGTAAAATTGGCCTGTTTTTATCTCTCTGGAACGGGATGAGTCGCAAGACTTATCCCGTTTTCTACATCTAAGGTGGCCAATCTTGAATAAACCTGCATTACTGGTATTGGAAGACGGGACGGTGTTTCACGGGGTGTCGATCGGCGCCGACGGCTGTTCCGTTGGAGAAGTGGTTTTTAACACGGCACTGACCGGCTATCAGGAAATACTCAGCGATCCGTCCTACGCCAAACAGATCGTCACTTTAACCTATCCGCACATCGGCAATGTCGGCACCAACATCGAAGACGACGAATCGGCCAAGGTTTACGCCAGCGGTCTGGTCGTGCGCGATTTACCGCAATTGGCCAGTAACTGGCGTATCGAAAAAACCTTGCCGCAATATTTGCGCGAACAAAACGTCGTTGCCATCGCCGACATCGATACCCGGCAACTGACCCGGCTGCTACGCGATAAAGGCGCGCAACGTGGCTGCATCATGGCCGGCGAGTCGGTTGATGTTGAGGCTGCCAGGGCCGCGATCGACGGTTTCCCCGGCTTGCAGGGCATGGACTTGGCCAAGGAAGTGACCACCGCGCAAGCCTATGAATGGAGCGAAACCGTTTGGAAATTGGGTGAAGGCCACGCGCAAGCGCCGAATTTAACCAAGCACGTGGTGGCTTACGATTTTGGTGTCAAACGCAACATTCTCCGCCTGTTGGCGAGTCGCGGATGCCGGGTTACCGTGGTGCCGGCGCAAACGCCGGCCGCGGACGTGTTGGCGCTGAATCCCGACGGCGTGTTCTTGTCGAACGGCCCGGGCGATCCGGAGCCCTGCGACTACGCGATCGCCGCGATCAAAACCATTCTGGAGAAAAAACTGCCGGTGTTCGGGATTTGCCTGGGTCACCAATTATTGGCGTTGGCCAGCGGCGCTAAAACCGAGAAGATGAAGTTCGGCCATCACGGTGCTAACCACCCGGTGCAGGAATTAGCCAGCGGGCGGGTCATGATCAGCAGTCAAAATCACGGGTTCGCGGTCAGCGCCGACAGTCTGCCGCCTCATTTAAAGCCTACTTACGTGTCGTTGTTCGACGGCAGTTTGCAAGGCATCGCCCGTACCGACGTGCCGGCCTTCAGTTTTCAAGGTCATCCGGAAGCCAGTCCCGGGCCGCACGATGTCGAGTCCTTGTTCGACGTTTTTCTGGAAATGATGAACCAGCCTCGTTCCGCTTAAAGATTTCCCTAGAGTGATATGCCAAAAAGAACCGACATAAAATCGATTTTGTTACTGGGCGCCGGACCGATCGTGATCGGTCAGGCCTGCGAGTTCGACTACTCGGGCACCCAGGCCTGCAAGGCCTTGCGCGAAGAAGGCTACCGGGTGATTCTGGTCAACTCCAATCCGGCGACGATCATGACCGATCCGGACATGGCCGACGCGATTTACATCGAGCCTATCGACTGGCAAACCGTCGAAAAAATCATTGAAAAAGAGCGCCCCGATGCGGTGTTACCGACGATGGGCGGCCAAACCGCGCTGAACTGCGCGTTGGCCCTGGACAAGCATGGTGTTTTGGCGAAATACGGCGTCGAAATGATCGGCGCCACCAAGGAGGCCATCAACAAGGCCGAAGATCGCGATCTGTTCAATCAGGCGATGCGCAAGATCGGCCTGGAAGTAGCGCGTTCGCAAGTCGCGCACAGCATGGAAGAAGCCTTCGCGGCCCAGGAAAAAGTCGGTTACCCGACCATCATCCGGCCGTCGTTCACGATGGGCGGTAGCGGTGGCGGCATCGCTTACAACCGCGAGGAATTCATCGAAATCTGCGAACGCGGCCTTTACCTGTCGCCGACCAACGAGCTGCTGATCGAAGAATCGGTGCTGGGTTGGAAAGAGTTCGAGATGGAAGTGGTCCGCGATTCCAAGGATAACTGCATCATCATTTGTTCCATCGAAAATTTCGACCCGATGGGCGTGCATACCGGCGATTCGATTACCGTCGCGCCGGCGCAAACCCTGACCGACAAGGAATATCAGATTCTGCGTAACGCTTCGCTGGCGGTATTGCGGGAGATCGGGGTCGATACCGGCGGTTCCAACGTACAATTCGCGATTAATCCGGACAACGGTCGCTTGATTGTGATCGAGATGAATCCGCGGGTGTCGCGCTCGTCGGCGTTGGCCTCCAAAGCCACCGGCTTTCCGATCGCCAAGGTGGCGGCCAAACTGGCGGTCGGTTTTACGCTGGACGAGCTCAGAAACGAGATCACCGGCGGCAAGACGCCGGCGTCGTTCGAACCGACCATCGACTACGTCGTCACCAAGGTGCCGCGTTTTGCGTTCGAAAAGTTTCCGCAAGCCAACGACCGGTTGACCACGCAGATGAAGTCGGTCGGCGAGGTGATGGCGATAGGCCGCACCTTCCAGGAATCGCTGCAAAAAGCCTTGCGCGGACTGGAAGTCGGGGTGGACGGTCTCGATGAAATTGCCGATTTGGCCGACGTCAACGCCGAAGATAGTATTTTGCGCGAACTTCGCTATCCTGGCCCGCAGCGCTTGTGGTATCTGGCCGACGCTTTCCGGCTGGGTCTGAGCTTCGAAGACATTCATCAAGCTTCCAAAATCGACCCGTGGTTCCTGGCGCAGGTCGAGGATTTGATCAATACCGAAAAAACCTTGGCCACCAAAACCCTGGCGACTCTGGAGCCGGGCGAGTTGTTGCGGCTGAAACGCAAGGGATTTTCCGACAAACGCTTGGCGAAGCTGTTGGAAACCAAGGAATCGGAAGTGCGCAACGTGCGCCACAAGAAGGGCGTGCGTCCGGTGTACAAGCGCATCGATTCCTGCGCGGCGGAATTCGCATCCGACACCGCCTATCTGTATTCGACCTACGAACGGGAGTGCGAAGCGAATCCGTCCGACCGGGAAAAAATTGTTATCTTGGGCGGCGGTCCCAACCGGATCGGCCAAGGCATCGAATTCGACTATTGTTGCGTACACGCGGCGCTGGCCTTGCGGGAAGACGGTTACGAAACCATCATGATCAACTGCAATCCGGAGACGGTGTCCACCGACTTCGATACCTCGGATCGCTTGTATTTCGAGCCGTTAACGCTCGAGGACGTACTGGAAATCATCGATCTGGAAAAGCCCAAGGGCGTAATCGTCCAGTACGGCGGGCAAACGCCGCTGAAACTGGCGCGAGCGTTGGAGGCGGCCGGCGCGCCGATTATCGGTACTTCGCCGGACTCGATTGACTTGGCCGAAGATCGCGAGCGCTTCCAGAAACTGCTGGAGCGTTTGAATTTGCTGCAGCCGCCCAATGCCACCGCCCGTTCGGTTGAGCAGGCGGTCGCTTCGGCTAAGGAAATCGGTTACCCGTTGGTGGTAAGGCCTTCCTATGTGCTGGGTGGCCGCGCGATGGAAATCGTATTCAACGAGGAAGGCCTGCGGCGTTACATGAAGGAAGCGGTCAGCGTTTCCAACGATTCGCCGGTGTTGTTGGATAGATTCCTGGACGATGCAGTGGAAATGGACGTTGATGCGATTTACGACGGTGAAACCGTGCTGATCGGCGGCTTGATGGAGCATATCGAGCAAGCGGGCGTGCATTCCGGCGACTCGGCCTGTTCTTTACCGCCTTACGATTTGCCGCTGCACATTCAGGACCAGCTTCGGGCGCAGGTCGCAAAAATGGCTGAAGCGCTCGGTGTGCGCGGCTTGATGAATACTCAATTCGCGATTCAAGGCGAGACCATTTACGTCCTCGAGGTCAATCCCAGAGCGTCGCGAACCGCGCCGTTCGTGTCCAAGGCGACCGGCTATCCGCTGGCGAAAATTGCCGCGCGTTGCATGGCCGGCAAATCCTTGATGGAGCAAGCGGTGACCGAGGAGCGTATCCCGGAATACTTCTCGGTGAAAGAAGCGGTGTTCCCCTTCATTAAATTCCCCGGCGTCGACCCGTTGTTGGGGCCGGAGATGAAGTCCACTGGGGAGGTAATGGGGGTCGGCAAAACCTTCGGCGAAGCCTTTGCCAAATCGCAACGCGCGTCGGGCGTGGATTTAAGCCACAGCGGTAAGGTACTGATCAGCATCCGTGATGCCGACAAGGCTAAATTGCCGGAGTTGGCGCGAATGTTAATGGCCAAGAACTACGAGATTGTGGCGACGCGCGGGACGGCGCGGGTTCTGAGGGATGCCGGCATCGCCTGCCAGGAAGTGTTCAAGGTGAACGAAGGCCGTCCGCATACCGTGGACATGATTAAAAACGGGGAAATCCAATTAGTCGTGAATACCACCGAAGGCGTCAAGGCCGTGGCTGATTCGTTCACAATGCGCCGCGAAGCCTTGCAGCGCAGGGTCACGTATTACACAACGATGGCTGGCGCTCGGGCGGCGTGTTATGCCTTGGGTGAGCTTGAAGCGGGCGATGTCAATTGCCTGCAGGATTTACATCAAACCTTTAACGGATGAATTGAAGAGGGGAAGAGGAAATGCAGAAATTTCCGTTGACCGTAGCCGGCGCCAATAAATTGCGCGCTGAACTGGAAGAGTTGAAAACCGTGGTTCGGCCGCGCATTATTCAGGCGATTGCCGAAGCGCGCGAGCACGGTGATTTGAAAGAGAACGCCGAATATCACGCGGCGCGCGAACAGCAAAGTTTTGCCGAAGGTCGGATTGCCGAGATTGAAGGTAAATTATCGAACGCCAACATTATCGATGTGACCAAAACCGACGCTAACGGCAAGGTGGTGTTTGGTGCTACCGTTGAAATCGAGGATACCGATTCAGGTAAAGCCGTGACCTATCAAATCGTCGGCGAAGACGAAGCAAACATCAAGGAAGGCCGGATTTCGGTCGGTTCGCCGATTGCCAGGGCTTTGATCGGCAAGGAGGTCGAGGATGTCGTCACCGTCAAGGCGCCGGGCGGCGATATCGAATATGAAATTATTTCAGTGAAATATATTTAGCCGGCATGGGCCGTTGAGAGAGCTGACTTGCTCAACGGCTGTCCGGCTCTGGTTATTTCTTGGGGTTGGGCCTGAATAACACCGCTACCTGGCCTATCGATTGCACCAATTCGGCGCCGGTTTCCCCGCAAATTTGCAAGCTGATCGCGGCGCGATCATCTCGTTCCGCGCGGATTTTGACTTTAATCAACTCGTGGGCGTGCAACGCTTGATCAACTTCTTTCAGCACGGCGGGCGTCAAGCCGGCGTGTCCGACCATCACCACTGGATTGAGGGTGTGTGCCTGGGCTTTCAACTGTTTTTTTTGGATCGGATTCACTCTGTTTCCTTCTGGGATATTTGCGCAAATTTTACATGAATCGGACACATGGCACGTAGCAAAAGTAGTCATCAATGGATGCAGGAACATTTTCAAGACGAATATGTCAAGAAGGCCCAAGCCTTGGGATATCGCTCCCGTGCCGTGTTCAAGCTGATTGAAATTCAAGAAAAGGACAAGATTTTACGGCCGGGAATGAACGTCGTCGATCTGGGGGCCGCCCCCGGCGGATGGTCGGAATATGCCCGGAAAGCTTTAGCGAAAAGCGACAAGGTGGTCGCGCTGGATTTGCTCGCAATTGAGCCGATTGCCGGCGTCGATTTTATCGAAGGCGATTTTCGCGAGGACGAAGTGTTGCAACAGCTTTACCAAGTACTCGATGGTCGTCCCGTACACTTGTTATTGTCGGATATGGCCCCCAATATGAGTGGTAGTCGGGAAACCGACCAACCGCGGGTCATTTATCTGGGCGAGCTGGCATTGGATGCCGCTGAGCAGTTTCTGGTCGAAGGCGGGACTTTTTTGATAAAAATGTTTCAAGGCGCTGGTTTCGACGAGTACTATAATCAGGTCCGGCTACGCTTTAAAAGCGTGGCAATCCGTAAGCCGAAAGCATCGCGTCCCAGGAGTAACGAGGTTTACATCCTGGCGAAAGGATTTAAAAAATAAGGAAAGTCCCCGCTTATCGAGCTATGATGGGCGGCGAGCCACGAGTATACTGATACAATTACTCGGTTTATAAACGTTTGGAGCCATTCCTGGCCGGAGCGCGTACTTTGAGCGATATGATTAAAAATTTGGTTTTGTGGGTGGTTATCGCCGTTGTATTGATGGCCGTATTCAACAATTTCGGCGCGCGTTCGGCGCGTAGCGATTCGAATTTGTCGTATTCGCAGCTGATCGACGCGGTAAAAGCCGGACAAGTCCAGCAGGTGGTTATCGCCGACAATACGGTCAAGGGGCGGATGCAGACCGGCGATAAGTTCAAAACTTACATGCCTAACGATCCGCATTTGATCGACGATTTGTTGGGCAACGGCGTCGAAATTAACGTCCAGCCCCCCGAAGAACCTTCGATGTTGATGCAGGTGTTTGTGTCGTTTGGGCCTATCCTGCTGCTGATTGCGGTTTGGGTGTTCTTCATGCGCCAAATGCAGGGCGGCGGAGTCGGTGGCCGTGGCGGCGCGATGGGCTTTGGTAAAAGTAAGGCCCGCATGCTGGATCAAGACCAGAACAAAGTGACTTTCGCCGATGTTGCCGGGTGCGACGAGGCCAAGGAAGAAGTTCAGGAAATGGTCGACTTTTTAAAAGACCCCGCCAAATATCAACGTCTCGGCGGTAAAGTGCCGCGCGGTGCCTTAATGGTTGGACCCCCGGGTACTGGTAAAACCTTGTTGGCGCGTGCAATTGCCGGCGAAGCCAAAGTGCCGTTCTTCACGATTTCAGGTTCGGATTTCGTTGAAATGTTTGTCGGTGTCGGTGCTTCCCGGGTCAGGGATATGTTCGACCAAGCCAAGAAACATGCGCCTTGCATCATATTTATTGATGAAATCGACGCGGTCGGCCGGTCGCGCGGTGCGGGCTTGGGCGGCGGTAACGACGAACGCGAACAGACCTTGAACCAATTATTGGTTGAAATGGACGGCTTTGAAGGTCACGAGGGCATCATTGTTATCGCGGCCACCAACCGAGCCGACGTTCTTGATAAAGCCTTGTTGCGTCCCGGCCGTTTCGACCGGCAAGTGGTGGTTGGGTTGCCCGACGTCAAAGGCCGCGAACAGATTTTGAATGTGCATTTGAAAAAAGTGCCGGCCGCCGAAGACGTCAAAATCAAGTACATCGCTCAAGGCACGCCGGGGTTCTCCGGTGCGGATTTGGCAAACTTGGTCAACGAAGCCGCGTTGTTCGCCGCCCGACTCAACAAGCGTCTGGTCAGCATGATGGACCTCGAAAAAGCTAAGGACAAACTGATCATGGGTGCCGAAAGACGTTCCATGGTCATGGACGAGAAAGAAAAGAAAATGACTGCTTACCACGAAGCCGGTCACGCGATCGTCGGGCGCTTGGTTCCTGAGCATGATCCGGTGTACAAAGTAAGTATCATGCCGCGCGGCCGAGCTTTGGGTGTAACGATGTTTTTGCCGGAACGTGATCAATACAGCGCCAGCAAATGCAAGTTGGATAGCATGATCTCCAGTTTATACGGTGGTCGGATCGCCGAAGAGTTGATTTTCGGTTGGGAACAGGTCTCGACCGGAGCGTCCAACGACATCGAGAGAGCCACTGAATTGGCTCGTAACATGGTCACCAAATGGGGCTTGTCGCAGCGCTTGGGGCCGTTGGCCTACAGCGAGGAAGAGGGCGAGATTTTTCTGGGGCGTTCGGTGACCCAGCATAAATCCGTCGCGGAAGAAACCTCGCACACGATAGACGAAGAAATTCGCTCGATTATCGACCGCAATTACGAGCGCGCCGAGAAGATTTTGAAGGACAATATGGATATTTTGCATGCGATGGCGGACGCGTTGATGAAATACGAAACCATCGACAAATACCAAATCGATGATCTGATGGAAAGACGGCCGGTACGTGAGCCTAAGGGCTGGGACGATACTCCGTCTTCCAACACTGACGCGCAAACCGGCCCGTGGGATCAAAAAACGCCAGATTCTTCGATTGGCGGCGCCGCGGAACAAGGCTAAGTTATTTTCGGCAAAACCAAGAGAGGCTTCGGCCTCTCTTTTTTTTGGGTCATACCCAGGTAGAACTAGCACTATGGCAAAGAAATATTTCGGAACCGACGGCATCAGAGGTAAGGTGGGCGAGCCGCCGATCACCGCGGATTTTTTACTCAAGTTAGGTTGGGCCGCGGGAAAGGTGTTTGCCAAGGAGAGCAACGGATTCGTATTAGTAGGTAAGGACACCCGGATTTCGGGTTATATGTTCGAATCGGCGCTGGAGGCGGGTTTGTCCGCCGCGGGTGTCGATACTCGCTTATTGGGGCCCATGCCTACGCCGGGGATTGCATATCTGACTCGAACCTTTCGTGCCAGCGCCGGCATCGTTATCAGTGCCTCGCACAACCCTTACTACGACAACGGCATCAAGTTCTTTTCGGTTGACGGTACCAAGTTGCCGGACGACGTCGAGCAACACATTGAACAATATCTCGACATGCCAATGACGACCGTGGAGTCGTCTAAATTGGGCAAGGCCAAGCGGGTTAACGACGCGGCTGGCCGCTATATCGAGTTTTGCAAGGCCTCGGTGCCGGCGCACTTGGATTTCAAGGATATTCGTATTGTGATCGACTGCGCCAATGGCGCCACCTACCACATCGCGCCGCATGTTTTCAGCGAACTGGGCGCGGAAGTCGTAACGATCGCAGCCGAGCCCGACGGGTTGAATATCAATGACGAGTGCGGCGCCACCAAGCCGGAAGTGCTGGCCGCCAAAGTCATGGAGTTTCGCGCCGATGTCGGAATTGCGTTGGACGGCGACGGCGATCGCATCATTATGGTCGACCACAAAGGTGAAATCGTCGATGGCGACGAATTGATCTATATCATCGCTCGTTCCCGCCAGGCTGAAGGTAAGTTGGTCGGTCCCGTGGTCGGTACCTTGATGTCCAATCTGGGCATGGAACACGCGTTGAAGTCCGTTGGCGTGCCGTTGCTTCGCGCCAAGGTTGGCGACCGCTACGTAATGGAGATGCTGACCGAAAATAACGGCATGCTTGGCGGCGAAGGTTCCGGCCATATCATCTGTCTGGATAAAACCACGACCGGCGACGGTATCGTCTCGGCGCTGCAAGTGTTGGCGGAAATGCGGAAGTCTGGCAAGAACTTGCATGAGCTTAAATCCGGCATGAAAAAATATCCGCAGATTTTGATTAACGTTAAAACCGATAAAAAAGTCAAAATCGATGAAATTGCCAGCCTGAAACAGGCCGTTGAAAACGTGGAAAAGAAGCTTGGGGAAAAAGGTCGAGTATTACTGCGATCCTCCGGAACGGAGCCGCTTATTCGAGTGATGGTCGAAGGAGTGGATGAAGATGATGTCACTAAATACGCCAATCAACTGGCTAACGATGTTAAGAAAGCGATCCCAGCTTGAACAAAAACAGGTTAGCCGATATGATACGCGGTCTTATTTAGCTCGGAGGAAGTAATGCGTCGGTCTTTAATTATGGGGAATTGGAAAATGAACGGCTCTAGGGAAGACGGCCAAAAACTCGCGAAAGCCTTGGCTGACGGTCTGGGTGACGTCGCGCAGGAAGTCGCGGTCTGTGTTCCATTCGTCTATTTATCCGATGTCCGCGCAGCCTTGGCCGGTTCGCAGATTGCTCTCGGCGCGCAAAACGTTGCCGATCAAGCCTCCGGTGCCTATACTGGCGAAGTTTCGGCGGCGATGCTGGCCGAGTGCGGTGTTAAATACGCCTTGGTCGGCCACTCCGAAAGGCGCAGCTATTACGGCGACAGTAACGAGTCGGTCGCCAAGCGTTTTTGTCAGGCCCTCAGTCAAAACGTTTTGCCTGTACTTTGCGTTGGCGAAACCCTGGAAGAGCGCGAGCAAGATAGAACCTTCCAAGTCGTCGATGAACAGCTTGACGCGGTGATTGCCGCCGCCGGTATCGAAGCATTCGAGCGAGCCGTTATCGCTTATGAACCGGTTTGGGCCATTGGTACCGGCAAAGTTGCCAGCGACGAGCAAGCCCAAGAAGTTCACCAATACATTCGGAAACGGATCGCCGACAGAAACCCGGTCATTGCCGAGAAAGTGCAAATTTTGTATGGCGGTAGTGTGAAGCCGGACAACGCGAAAGGCTTATTCGCAATGCCCGACATCGACGGCGGTTTGGTCGGCGGCGCATCGCTGGATGCCAAAGGCTTCCTACAAATCTGCCATTCGGTTTAGTCCAACCCTTTAAAGGTTTTTATGTTGTACCAAATTATAATAATTATTCATATATTTCTAGGGATAGGCATCGTCGGTTTGGTGTTGATGCAACACGGTAAAGGTGCCGATGCCGGTGCCGCTTTCGGTAGCGGTGCGTCCGGTTCGGTATTTGGCGCTCAAGGCTCCGCATCGTTTTTATCCAGAACTACCGCGATATTCGCGACCTTGTTTTTCATTACCAGTTTGGGTTTGGCTGCGTTAAGCGGTTATCAGGGCAAAAAAACCGACGTGATGGACGTAGCGCCTGCCGTGGAGCCGGTTAAATCGGATGTACCCCTTTCGCAAGTTACTCCTGGTTCCGATAGTGCTCCGGTTGTCGATGGTAAATTGCCGGAGGCACCGGCAATTAAAGAGGTTGAGAAACCGGCTGGGGCGGCTCAATAAGCTGCTTGTGCACAGATAGTTATGCCGACGTGGTGAAATTGGTAGACACGCCATCTTGAGGGGGTGGTGACGCAAGTCGTGCCGGTTCAAGTCCGGCCGTCGGTACCATTATAAGCATTCATTTGAATGCGAAGACGTACAAAAACCCGCGAATCTTTTGGGCTCGCGGGTTTTTTATTGTGCAAGGAAGTACGTCCACACGCAGTGGCATGTGGCTAAAAGTATGTCTTTCATCCTGTCATTTCATATATCGTCGGTCTGAGGGAGGCGCTAGGAAGCACAATATGGCCTTAAACCTCAATAAAGACATGGACTATAGAGCGGGGAAGCCGAAAGATAATGACTACTTGAGCGACGATGCTGATAGCCTTAAGTTAGCGGTTGGTAAAAATGGTTCCAAGATCTGGAAGTTCATTTTCACCTTTGGC
>NZ_JBYMAP010000037.1:0-24916 GCF_057766305.1 Methylomonas sp. BG-2
GGCACATCCTCGCCATCAGGAGTAATCCTTATGATCTGAAGATCTGAAAGTGCAGCGACGCCCATTGAATCGTATGCAGCATGGGTATCTGCGGCTGGCCAAAATATCGTGAGAACGATAACAAATGCTAAAGCTTGGTAATTAAAACTCATAAAAGCCACAGCTAGGCTGCATCGCAGCATCAGAATAGGAAATAACCTGCAACCCTCCGCCAAGAGCCAAGGATGATTTTTTATAAAGTATAGAGAAACAGAAACGAACGCGACTAACTCTGGTGCAGGCTGTTTGCGATACTCTCGCGGTCTGGAGACAGAGGTCAGGCTATTGATGCGTTGCTTTAGGCAATACTCAACCTACGACAAACCGCTGCTTTGCCAATTTTCAATATACTGACGCCATTTCGATGTAACGGTCATCGCCACTCCTGATTAAAAAATCACAGGACCAGGATGCCGCGGACTACTTGGCATATACGGGTGGGCGGAACGGAGCACTACCATCCAGCCAAGGACGGCAAGCTTGGGCCATCCATGGCGCCCGGATTTCTGCACCCGAGCTGGAAGGCGAATCCCCGCCGAAATGACGAGCACTACCGAGAATCCGCAAAGTTGAAGTAGGCGAGAGCAAAAACGAAGGTTCAGACCTTAGCGGTCGCGTCGCTAGTCATCGTTCTGACACAATCGCCAGGCACACTTATCTAACTTACTAGACCAGGGAGAGCGAAATGCGCTTGATTTGCTTGTTTACCGGGATATTGATTTTGTCGAGTTCCGTCACGTCCGCATCGACAACCGTTGAATTTGCAGAGGCTCACCATTTGGATCGCCGCCAGTTGATCAGCCAGCCCATCAATGTCAGTCCCAACGTACCGTTGGTCAGCATTTTTACCAGGGTACACTTTCCGTATCCCAGCATCCCGTTGACTACTTCGACTCCGAGTCAAACAATGCCTTTAGAAACCAGTTCGACACCGGGTGCGACGATTCTCGCCGGCGAACTTATCGATTTGACTAGCGTGACACTGACGGGCGCCAGAGCCTCCAGCGGGAACATCACCCTGCGAGACGATATAGATTTGGCCGCGACGCCCGCAAACTCGGTCAAAATATTCTCACCAACCCAGGTCGCGACTGGCGGCAATGTACTCCTCGTGCCTCATCGGACATTGGACCTCATCGAGTTTGGCGTACCCGATTCCCAAGAAAGAGCGATATTCGCCGGCACCCCAATCACACCGACCAATGTCCCGCTCCCCACGCCATTCGCACTGTTTATCAGTGGGTTGGCGCTGCTTTGGCCGATTTCTCGGTGGCCAATACTCAACGCATAACAAACAGCAGCTTTGGGTTCCCATGCGCCGCATGGGAACAGCCGCGGTTTAGTGAACCACGTTACGGTTTTTCAAGGCGTCGTAAATTTCGTCTATGGTTTGCCGGTCGGCATCGAAGGCCAAATCCGCGTGCTCGGCAGCCAATCCCGCGCACAGGCCAATCAGGCCGGCTTGCTTGATCACGGCGGCCAGGCTGGCATCGCCTTGTTCCAATACCGTTGCCACGTGGCCGGTGTCGAACAGGCGACGCTCCAAGTGGTAGGCCATGGTTTTGGCGTCGGCGCCAGTCAGCGCGACGATGGTGGCGGTTTGGCCGAAGCGGCTGGCGCGTTCTTCTGCGGTCACCGGCGCCCATTCGTCCTTGCTGGCATCGCCGACGATCATGCCGGCGCCAACGGTGACGTTGGTCAAACGGTCGATGATGATGAACGAGCCGGTGGCTTTATTGCGCTTATAGGGTTCGAACACTACCGGCGCGTTGACTGCGACGGTGCATAAGCCGATTTCGTTCAGTTTCAATTCGTCGGCGTCGTGATGCTCCAGTGTGTTGACGTCGATGCGGTGGTGTATCGTCGCCACCGAGCCGGACACGCCGCGGGTCGCCAGTTTGATCATGTATTGGCGGCCGGGCAGCAGGGCTTGTTCGGTCATCCAGACGATATTGGCCTTGAATTTGTCGGCGATGCTGGGCGTGGTTTGTTGTTGGCCCAAAATCACGTCGCCGCGGCTGATGTCGATTTCGTCGTTCAGCGTCAAGGTCACGGCCATGCCGGCAAAGGCTTGCGGTAGGTCGCCATCGAAGGTGACGATGGATTTAATCGTGCTGGTCTTACCGGACGGCAGCACGGTAATCGCATCGCCTTGATGAAACAGGCCGGACGCGACGGTACCGCAGAAGCCGCGAAAATCCAAGTTCGGCCGATTGACGTATTGCACCGGAAAGCGGGCATCGTCGAAATTGTGGTCGCTGGCGATTTCGATGCTGTTCAGCAACTCCATCATCGGCAAGCCGCTGAACCAGGGCATGTTGGCGCTGGGGTTGACGACGTTGTCGCCGTCCAGCGCCGACATCGGAATGAAATGAATGTCGTGTAGATCCAGGGTTTTGACGAAGACCATGTAATCGTCGCGAATCTTTTCGAAGGTTTCCTGACTGTAGCCGACCAAGTCCATTTTGTTGACCGCGACGATAATGTGCTTGATGCCCAGCAGCGAGGCGATGAAACTGTGGCGTTTGGTTTGGGTTTGCACGCCGTAGCGGGCGTCGATCAGAATCACCGCCAAGTCGCAGGTCGAGGCGCCGGTAGCCATGTTGCGAGTGTACTGCTCGTGGCCCGGCGTGTCGGCGATGATGAATTTGCGGGTCGAGGTGGAGAAATAACGGTAGGCCACGTCGATGGTAATGCCTTGTTCGCGCTCGGCTTGCAAACCGTCGACCAGCAGCGCCAGGTCGATCTTGCCGGCGCCGGTGGTGCCGGACTTAACGCTGTCGGCCGCGACCGCCGTCAGTTGGTCTTCGTAAATCATTTTCGAATCGTGCAGCAAACGGCCGATGAGCGTGCTTTTGCCGTCGTCGACGTTGCCGCAGGTCAAAAACCGCAGCAATTCCTTGCGTTCGTGTTGCGCCAGATAGGCGTTGATGTCGGTGGCGATGAGGTCGGATTGGTGGGACATTTAAGAATTCCTGAAAATTTTTTTCGAAACGAATTTCAACTGACTAGTTGATGTTTTCTGGCTTCAGCTTCATTAAAAACTTTTATTGCCGTTGGAGATATATTCCAAATCTTAGTAAGCGACTTGAGTGCGGGCCTAAGATCATCTAGTACAGGCCGTAACCAAGCATCCTCACTTGTTCTTATGACTAGAATCAACTCGAAGTCGATGTTTTCAAGAGGCAGCGCTTTGAATTGATTGGGAAGCTCATTGAAACCAGACGAATGACGATTTGAATAATAAGAGATAAAAAGATGCAGGCTATTGCTCATCTTTGATTTTATCTCACTAATATATTTGTCAAAGTCATCTCTGTTGGCTGGTTTGGGGGAAGATGTCTTTGCTTCTATAATAGAAATATAATTTTTATTATTTTCTACCTTAAATAGCAAAAACTCCGATATGGCTATGCCTTCGCTTTTTTTAGAGCCTCGGTTTAGCGTTAGTAAATTATGGCTTTTTTCAATATAAAAAAAATGATCCTCTGAAAAAGGCCCAAATGACATGCCTGATTCTAATATAGTGATCATAACTATCAGGTTGGCAGGTTTACTTCTTCTTTAAACAACCGCGTTGCTTCATCAATAATAGGATTGTCTGGAAAATCCTTCAACAAATCCGATTGAACCCAACCTTCTTCTTTTGATAGAACCGGGACTGAAATTTTTTGTTGTTGAGCTATTAGAAATAACTTTTTGACAACAAAATAAGAATGACTGGCTATAAAGAATTGGATGCCGCGACTAGCAAGGGCAGAGACAATATCCAACAAAATTGAAATAGCTTGGGGATGAAGTGCTGATTCAGGCTCATCAATGAAAACTATAGAACGATCTGACAAATAGCGGTTTCCTAATAAGGTATCCAGTATGGCTATTTTTTTGATACCTTCGGCTGTAACTCCAATTGAAAACCTCTGGTTACCTTTCTTAAATTGCCAACGACTCGATGGCTGGTCGTATTCTACCTTGCCACCAAACATATCCTCTAAAGATTTCCTAGACTGCGAAAACTCCTTGGAGTTTCCACCTTTTCTCGGCACTTGGCTTAGAGCTTTTGCCAAATCATAGTAAGTATCATCGAACCCATAAGCATTATCTTGTTCACGAGACTTAATTATTATGTTATGAATTGATAGAACTTCCTTTGCAGGCAAAAAAATAGAATTGCTATCTCCTCTTGGAGCCACATGATTCTCAAGCCTAGGAATAGCCTTTGTAGTATCTTTTCCAAATGCGTAAGAAAAATCGTTGTCGTCAACCGTAAACTTAAAGTCAAGAGGTTGATCTGAGTTTTTAGAAACCAAATCACCAATTCTGTTATCTGGCTGAAAAGTCCAATATAGCTTGGAAGCCAAAATCTCAGATGCCGAGCGAGGCTCATTACCCCTTTTGTATTCTTCCAAAGTTCGTATTGCGGTATAAAGGGACTTTAATAGGCAAGTTTTACCCGCGCTATTACCACCAATAACCAAATTAACTCTTCCCAAATTGGACCAGCTTAAATCATCAATTGGACCAAAATTTTTAAGCTCTACACTATTAATCATTAGACGCCCTAACTCTAAAAGTAACCCTCGCGCTTCTTCTGCTCCATCGATCCGGCCTGATCGTGGTCGATCAAGCGGCCTTGGCGCTCGGACGTGGTAGTCAGCAACATTTCCTGAATGATTTCCGGCAAGGTGGTGGCGGTCGATTCGACGGCGCCGGTTAATGGATAACAGCCCAGCGTGCGGAAACGCACCATTTTCATTTCGACCTTGTCGTTGGGACCGATCGGCATCCGGTCGTCGTCAACCATGATCAGCATGCCGTCTTTTTCGACTACCGGTCGTTCCTTGGCGAAGTACAACGGGACGATCGGAATGTTTTCCAGATGGATATATTGCCAGATGTCCAGCTCGGTCCAGTTAGACAGCGGGAACACGCGGATGCTTTCGCCCTTGTCGATTTTGCCGTTGTAGATGTTCCAAAGCTCCGGGCGTTGATTTTTCGGGTCCCAGCGGTGATTTTTGTCGCGGAACGAATACACCCGCTCCTTGGCGCGGGATTTTTCCTCGTCGCGGCGAGCGCCGCCGAAGGCGGCGTCGAACTGGTATTTGTTCAAGGCTTGTTTCAGCGCATCGGTTTTCATCACGTCGGTGTGCTTCTTGCTGCCGTGCGTGAACGGGCCGATACCTTGGGCGACGCCTTCCTGGTTGATGTGGACGATCAAATCCCAACCCAGATCTTTGGCCAGTTGATCGCGGAATTCGATCATCTCCCGGAATTTCCAGGTGGTATCGACGTGCAACAGCGGAAACGGCGGCTTGCCGGGAAAGAAGGCCTTGCGGGTCAAATGCAGCATCACGGCGGAATCCTTGCCTATCGAATACAGCATCACCGGTTTTTCGAATTCCGCCGCCACTTCGCGGATGATGTGGATGCTTTCAGCTTCGAGCTGTTTGAGATGGGTCAGTTTATAATCGGTCATCAAATCTCGGGGCGCGGGGCCAATGGAAGTCAGGTGTCGGCCGGGTATTTTACGGGCAAACCCCCAGTGACGCCATCGACAAAGCTTATGAGACACTACCACGGCTTGGAAATCCTTCTGGAGCAACTCCCCGGTCGGCCGACCGCCAAGCGGCTGGCGGAAGCCTTGCTGGCGGATTTGCAAACCTGCCGCTGCGCGATTTACGGCTGCATCGGCGACGACGACCGCATCCTTCTGGCCGAACCGGCGCTGGTGGCCGATAGTCTGGCTTACGAGCCATTCGATCAGCGCATCGATCTGATGGTGGCCGGCCCGATACTGCGCGCCGATTGCGTGCCGTTGACCTTCCGGCTAGCCGGCCGGCAATTTGCTATCACCGGTCGTTGTTCAGCCTTGCCGCACGTCTGCGGCCGGGATTTATATCTGAGCGCTTACAGCGGCCGGGTCGGCGACATGGCGCGCCAGCGCTTTGCGATACCGCTAAAGCCCTTATTGGGCTGATTGTCGCCGCAAGCGCCGGATTTGCTCGGTATTCCGGCAAAATTGGGGTAGGATGCCACCATACCCCCGGACTCGATGTCGGGCCTTCCCTGGCGGTTTACGCCAACAATGGAGTGGAACCCCGATGAAACACTACGACCGCAGCCGAAAATTGTGCGAATGGGAGCGTCTGGACGAATGGCGGGAAAAGGTACGCGCCAGCTTGGCCGCCAACGAAAGCAGCCGGATATCGCCGTTTCATTTGTTGTCGTTGCCCGGCATCAGTGCCGCCGAACAGCGCCAATGCGCCGATTTGTGGTTGGTGGCCCGGCTGGCCGCCAGCCAAACCGAGCGGGACGATCTGGCGTTTCAGTTCACCGGGCCGACCAGGCCTAAAATTCGGCTAGGTTATTTATCCTGCGATTTCCACGATCACGCCACCGCGTATTTGTTGGTGGAAATGCTGGAAGCCCACGACAAGGAACAGTTCGAAATCTATGCCTACTCCTACGGAGCCGACGACGGCGGCGACATGCGCCAACGCTTGCTGCGTTGTTTCGACCGTTTCGTCGATTTGAGCGAGTTATCGATCGCCGACAGCGCCAAAGCCATTCATGCCGACCACATCGACATTCTGATCGATTTGAAGGGCTATACCCGCGGCACCCGCACCGAAATTCTCACCTACCGCCCCGCGCCGATTCAGGTCAACTTCCTCGGCTATCCCAGTACGCTGGGCGGCGATTTTTGCGACTACATCGTCACCGATCCCTACCTGACCCCACCCGCCAGCGCCGCCGACTATAGCGAGGCCTTCGCCTATCTGCCCAACAGCTACCAGCCGCACGGGCGGCACGCCGAAATCGGTCGGCTATCCAGCCGTGTCGAACAAGGCCTGCCGGAACACGGTTTCGTATTTTGTTGTTTTAATCAGGCTTACAAGATCATGCCGGAAATTTTCGACGTCTGGTGCCGGCTGCTCTACAACACACCGGACAGCGTGCTGTGGCTGCTGAAAAATTCCTCCGCCAAGGGCCGGCTCAGAAACGAAGCCTACCAGCGCGGCATAGCCCCGGATCGGCTGGTTTTCGCCGACGAACTGCCGCAAATCGAGCATTTGGGGCGCTTGGGCTTGGCGGATTTGGTGTTGGATACCGCACCCTACAACGCCCACACCACCGCCAGCGACGCGCTGTGGGTCGGCGTGCCGATGATCACCTGTGCCGGCGACACCTTCCCCTCGCGGGTGGCCGGCAGTCTGCTGCGGGCGATAGGCCTGGACGAGTTGATCGCGACCGATCTGGATGCCTACTACACCCTGGCTCACGATCTAGCCAATTGTCCCGAGCAATTGGCTGACCTCAATCGAAAACTAGCCGCCAATCGCTTAAATACCCCGCTGTTCGACACGCTGGCCTATACGCTGCACCTGGAAGCCTTGTTTCACACCATGTGGCAGCGCCATCTCGACGGCTTGCGACCGATCACAATCGAAAGCCATTGACACGCCGAGCCTAGTTCTTTGTCAGATTCATTCCAGTGCCACCTGAGAGCATCCGCCGCGAGGTTTCTTGGCCTGTCGCCTTAGCGACCGGCGCTTGCCCGCACTGTCCGCCCATTCCTCGGCCGTCGGTTGGCGGCGAGGCGGCGGCTTGTTTCCGCTGGATCACACACAAGGTTCCCAACCTGGCCAAGGCCAGCGCGTCGAACGGGCCGGCAAACCGTTCGTGGTGATTTTGGACAAGGCGTCCATTCTCATCGTCAGGCAGCTGAAACCTTATTGGAATTGATTGGAAGAAAACGGCATGCGATTTTATTTTCCGCCACCTTATAGCCTGAACTGAACCGCATCGAATTGCTAAAGCATTTTAGCCATCCACCACGCCGCCGTTGAATACAAGGCGGCCTGCCACTGCAAAGCCGCCTCGCCATTCTTATGCTATTTCTTATTAAAGTGGTAAATATCCCCAAACTTGCCTTTTAGCGTCATCGTTTTATCGTCCTTTTCGACCAGCGAGAATATATCGAATTTATCCGATCGGCCCAGCAACGAGATTTTCAATTTGCCGTTTTCCACTTCGTAATTCACCGGCGATTGGTCGTAATAACTACCTTCGCGCGGTATATGGGTGATCGTGACCTTGCCGGCGCCAAAGGTCCAGGTATCTTCCCGCTTGATGGTTTCCTGAGTCGTCGCCGACTTTTTGGTATATTCCAGTTTCCAACTGCCCTGGACCTCGTCGCCGGATTTCAGCGGGACGTCGGCAAACGCCTGGCTCGCGACGACCGACAAAACCAGCGCTATTGTGATGTTTTTCATGTCCAACCCCCGACTTTTATTAATATAGGAGGAATGCATTCTACGCTCGGGGCGGCACAAAGTACCTATAATTCAAACGAGGACGGCCAGCCGCCGTCCCTAAGTACCGCACCCCTCAATCCGAATCGGTTAGAATTCCGATTTGCGCCACCTTCCGGAATGCCCGCAAACATGCTTCGTTACGACCGCCCCCGCTATATCGCCCTGGGCCTGCCCAGTCTACTGAATGCCGCGTTGGTCATCTACCTGCTGGAACTGCGGCCGGAGCAGTGGTCCGACGACATCCGCAACGGTTTTTATTGGGCCTTGGTCGGCGGTCTCGGTCTGTTCGGCATCGCGGCGATGATTAAACGCGCCCGTGATTTGGGCTCGTCGGCATGGGGAATTTTGCTGGGCTTTTTATTTGCGCCGCCATTCATGTTGCTGGTCGCCCTGGTGCTGGCCTTTATTCCCAGCAGCCCCAGTGCCGACCGCCTGGAACCACCGCCGCCAAGCGTTGCTTCAACGACTTGGCAAACCGGCTTGGCGATCCTGATGGTGCCCTGGTTGGCGATTTGGCTGTTTCGGTAAAGGCCAAAACCCCGCCGCTGATCCTCCAAGACTTCTTAGCCCGACCGATTCGACGCCATCGCCATCTGTCCGCGCTTATGGATTTGCGATCCACTTCGCAAACCCGTTAGCCCAAAAAACAGCATTTATCAGCCGCCGGCTCCGTCGAATCGCCGGCGGCGCAAAATCGTTTGCTAGCCTCTTCACAGATTGAACTTATCCATCCGGCGGCCAAATTCGCGTCCGGACATCTCAATCAATCGACCCGGCAACAGAGAAGCAACGCTTGCCGGATCACTGAAAAATACGTTAAAAACTTGGCTGCGGATCATCCAATGGATACCCCGGACAACCTTAGCCGCCAATCCGGCCACCACACGGTCCGCCACGCATAAAAAGTCGTCCCGATCAGGAAAAGCCGGCAAATCCCCAGCCCTACCGGCGGCGATTGCTCCTCTACACTTTCGCTTCGGAACCGCTCCGGCCAAGCTCGGCTAAACCGACCGCAAGCATCGCGGCGCTGCCGTTCCACCACCCGAACCCTTTCGGCTATCGATAACCCGGTATTGTTTAACCTCGCGGGGTAACCATGAGCGCGCAAATTTCCCTGATTCATCACCATGCAGACCTGATCGACGATATCGCCGATCCCAAACATTCGCAGCCGGCGGATATTGCCGATCTGCTCGTCGCCTATCTGGAACAGATGGGGGTCGAATACGTATTCGGCGTACCCGGCGGCGCGATCGAGCCGCTCTACAACGCCATCGCCCGCAGCAGCCGGCGCGGCGGTATTCGCCACGTGCTGGCCCGCCACGAAGCCGGCGCCGCCTTCATGGCCGACGGCTACGCCAGGGAAACCGGCAAAATCGGCGTCTGCTGCTCCACCTCGGGCCCAGGCGCCACCAACCTGATTACCGGCGTGGCCTGCGCTTACGACAACAACATCCCGATGCTGGTCATCACCGGCCAGCCGGCCCTGCCGGCCTTCGGCAAATACCCCTTGCAAGAATCGTCCTGCACCGGCATAAACACGCTGGGCATGTTCCGGCATTGCACGCTCTACAACTCGTTGGTGTCCCACCCCAAGCAACTGGAAACCAAACTGGTGACCGCGTTGCAGCGGGCGATTCGGGCGCCGCGCGGACCGTCGCATCTGACCGTGCCGGTGGATGTGTTCCGCAGCCCCTGTAGCCGCGGCAGGCCGTCCTACAATCTGGAGCAGCTGCTGGCGCCGTCGTCGATGGTGGACGACGACGCCATCACCGAGTTGCGCGACATGCTGGCCGAAGCCCAAAACGTCGTGCTACTGATCGGCGGCGGCTGCGGCGAAGCGATCGGTTCGATTCTGCAATTCGCCGCGCTGAAAGGCACCCCGCTGGTCACCACGCCCGACGGCAAGGGCCTGGTCAATCCGCGCCATCCGTTGTTCCGCGGCGTGTTCGGCTTCGGCGGCCACGAAGCGGCCGACGCCGCGCTACGAGACAAATCGGTCGATTTGATTTTGGCAATCGGCGCCAACATGGGCGAATGGAACAGCGGCGGCTGGAGCGACAGCCTGCTCAACGAGCGTCTGGTGCACATCGACGAGTCCGAGGAAAACCTGTCGCGCACGCCAATGGCCCGTCTGCATGTGCGCGGCCGCATCCTGTCGGTGTTCAGCCGCTTGGTCGAGCACCTGCACCACCAGCAAAAAACCGACAATTTCGAATATGCGCGGCAACGCGCTTCCCGCGAGCGCAAGGTCGACCAACACGATCCCCACCAGCTTCTAAGCGCGCCGGAAAAATATCAAAGCGATGCCACGCCGCTGAAACCGCAGCGCTTGATGCGCGAATTGGGCCAGCTGTTTCCGCCAACCACCCGCTTCCTGGCCGACACCGGCAACAGCGTCTCCTGGGCCGTGCACTATCTGCATCCCGGCATCGACCGCCGGGTCGGCGAACGCCGACTCGGCGGCGGCGGCCGCAAGATCACGCCCGGCCTGCGCCGCACCGACGGCGGCTGGCTGCGGGTGACGATGAATTTCGCCGCCATGGGTTGGGCCATTGGCGGCGCGATCGGTACCGCGATCGCCAACCGCCGCCAACCGGTAGTGTGCATCACCGGCGACGGCAGCATGTTGATGAACGGTCAGGAAATTTCGGTGGCGGTCGCCGAGCGTCTGGCGGTGGTATTCATCGTACTCAACGATCAATCGCTCGGCATGGTCAGACACGGCCAGCGCTTGGCCGGAGCCGAACAAATCGGTTGCGATCTGCCGCCCAGCGACTTCGCGGCGCTCGCCCGCGCCCTCGGCGCGGACGCCTACACAATCCGCTCGCCGCAAGACTTGGCCAATCTGAATATCGCCGCGATTTGCGCGCGCAAGGGCCCGACGCTACTTGACGTGCTGATCGATCCCGACGAAGAACCGCCGATGAACGTGCGGATGCGAGTGCTGACCAACACCTTATAAGCGAGGCGATTTCATGAACAAACTCAGCGGTAAAACCGCGTTGATTACCGGCGGCTCCAGCGGCATCGGCCTGGCAAGCGCCAAACTGTTCCTCGCCGAGGGCGCCCGGCTGGCGATTACCGGCCGGGACCCGGAACGTCTGGAAACCGCCCGCCAACAATTGGGCGACGACACGCTGGCCGTCGTCAGCGAAGCCGGTTGTTTGAACGAAATCGAAGCCCTGCTGGATCAGGTCGGCCAACATTTTCCGACCTTGGACGTTCTGTTTCTAAATGCCGGCATCGCCGAACCGACACCGTTGGAATTGACGACCGAAGACCAATTCGACCGAATCATGCGGGTGAATTTCAAGGGCGTGTTTTTTACGATCCAAAAAGCCTTGCCGATGCTCAAACCGGGCGCATCCATCATCGTCACCACCTCGATCACCAACCGCAGCGGCACGCCCAATTTCAGCGTGTACGCCGCCAGCAAGGCGGCCTTGCGTTCGATGGTGCAATCACTGGGTTTGACCCTGATCGGGCAAGGCATCAGGGTCAACGCGATCAATCCCGGCCCTATCGACACCGAAGGCTTCAACCGCCTGCCGCTGCCGGGCGACGTGTTTCAAGCCATCAAAACCGACATCGAGGACCGCTCGCCGATCAAGCGCTTCGGCGCGCCGGAGGAGGTCGCCAAGGTCGCGTTGTTTTTAGCGTCCGACGACTCGGCCTATGTTGTCGGCGAGGAAATCGTCGTTGACGGCGGCATCACTTTAGTTTGTTTACCCTAGGAGGCATTATGAGCGCCGATCAAACCATCCCGACGATACGCACCCGCATCTGGCGGGAAGACGCCGAACCCGACAACCGTTTCGCCACGCGCACCGCCTATTGCCGAGGCTACGACGTCTACGGCGAAATGCTGGGCCGCGCCCGCTGGACCGATCTGCTGTACATGCTGTTCATGCCGGAAGCCCCCGACGCGGCGCAATCCGCGTTGCTGGACAGCTTGGCGCTGGCCCTGGCGAATCCGGGACCGCGCGATCCGGCCGTGCATGCGGCCATGTGCGGCGGCGTGTGCGGCTCGCCGGCCGCCTCATCGTTGATGGCGGCATTGGCGGTCGGCGCCGGTCAGGCCGGCGGCGCCCGCGAAGTCTACAATGCCGCGACCGGCTGGCTGCGCTGCGGCACCGATTTGACCGCGTGGAGGAGTTGGCTGGCCGAGTCGCTGACCGCCGATCCGGGCAGCATCTGGCCGGCGGTCGAGCACCCGCCAGGGTTCGACGATCACGGCGCCAGCACGTCGCTACCGGTCCGACAAACCCTGGACTGCTTGGTCGGCTATGCGGTCGGTCCGCGCCTGCGCTGGCTTAACGAGCATCGGGCGGCGCTGGAAGCAGCGGCCGGACGGCCATTGGCACTGTCCGGCGTCGCGGCGGCGGCTTTGGCCGATCTGGGCTTCGATCCGGAACAAAGCGAAATGCTATACCTGCTGCTGCGTTTACCGGGCGCGGCGGCGCATGCGCTGGAGCAACGACCGTTTGGCTATAAAAAGTTCCCGTTCGGCGTCGTCGAATTGGAAAAGGCGCCGGTGGAGCAAGCGGCATGAGGGGGGCAAAATTACTCGACCGCCACGTCGGCGTGTTGAAAAGCCGGATGGGCACCTTTTACCCCGGCAGCCACGTGGTGTTTCGCGGCCGCGATTTGCTGAGCGAATTGAAAGACATGGATTGGCTGGAGTTGTATGTATTCGGCATCACCGGCCGCCATTTCGACAAGGCCCAACTTAAATTGCTGCACGCGATCTGGATTTATACCAGTTATCCCGATGTGCGCTTGTGGAACAATCGGGTCGCGGCCTTGGCCGGCAGCACCCGCAGCACCGGCACGCTGGGGTTGGCGGCGGCGCTGGCGGTGTCGGAAGCGGAAATCTACGGCGGCGGCATTTTCGTGCGATCAATCGACTTTTTCAGCCGCGCGTTGCGCCAACTCGAACAAGACGGCGATCTGGAAACGTGTATTCGCGAGGAACTGGCCGCCCACCGCAACATCGGCGGTTACGGCAGACCGCTGGTGAACGGCGACGAACGCATCGCGCCGTTGTTGGCCTTGGCGAAGGAATTGGGCCTGGACCAAGGCCCGTATCTGCAACTGGCTCTGGCCGTCGAGCAGATATTATTGAACGGCCGCTGGCGGATGAAAATGAATTACGCCGCGCTGGTCGCCGCGTTGGGCAGCGACTTGGGCATGAGCGCGCGCGAACTGTATTTGTTCATCTTTCCGGTGTTTCTGGCCGGGATGCCGCCCGGTTACATCGAGGCCGCCGAGCGCCCGGCCGGCACGCTCTACCCCACGCCGTGCGACGGCATTGTTTACGACGGATCGCCTCGCCGCACTTGGCATCGGGCAAAGCCCGACTAAACTGCCCTTCAATTATCTCTGGCAATCGATGGTCCGAGCTTGGTATGCTCCGCTACCGGCCCGGCCCATCGGTGGCCCGAGGTTCGCCATAAAGACAAGACATCCATTCAGGAGCCCACCATGCATCGCCGTCTGTTCTTCCTGGCCGCGGTTTGCGTCAGCGCAAGCCCTTCGGCGCAACCGGTCTCGACCGAGGAAGAGGAAAGAGCCCTATCGCAAATCTACGGCGGCGAAGAAATGGTCAGCATCGCCAGCGGCTACAAACAGCCGATTTCCAAGGCGCCGTCGATCGCCACCGTCATCGACGCCGACGACATCAAGTCGATAGGCGCGACCGATATCGACGAAGTGTTGGAAACGGTTCCCGGTTTGCACGTGGAGCGCAACACGATAGGCTACAACCCGATTTACACTTTTCGCGGCATCTTTTCGCAGTTCAATCAGCAAGTGCTGATGATGGTCAACGGCATCCCGATCACCAATTCTTATACCGGCAGCCGCGGCGAAGCCTGGGGCGGCATGCCGTTGCGCGACATCGCCCGGATCGAAGTGGTGCGCGGTCCCGGCTCGGCGGTATACGGCGCCGACGCCTTCGCCGGCGTCATTAACGTCATCACTAAAACCAAGCAGGATATCGAGGGGACCGAGATGGGCGGCCGGGTCGGCAGCTTCGACACCTATGACGGTTGGGCGCTGCACGGCGGCGAATGGGCCGGTTTCGATGTAGCTCTGGCGCTGGAATACCACAAAACCGCCGGCCAGGATTCAATTGTCGATGCCGACCTGCAAAGCTATTTCGACAGTCTGGGGCTGGGTCCGAAAGCCTCGCTGGCACCGGGACCACTCAGCCTGTCGCGCGACAATGTCGACGCCCGCATCGATTTGTCGCGCGGCCATTGGCGGTTTCGCGGCGGCCTGCAACATCGCGGCGACTTCGGCAACGGCTCCGGCGTCGCCCAGGCCCTGGACCCGACCAACCGCTACGCCAGCGACCGCTGGAATGCCGACATCACCTATCACAACGACGACATCGATAACTGGGACCTGACCACCCAAGCCAGCTATTTCGAAACCACCCAGGAAATCGAACGCAATTTGACCCTGTTTCCGCCCGGCACCACGCTGCCGATCGGCGGCAACGGCCAAATCGGCCTCGGCGCGCCGGTCACCTTCCCGAACGGCTACATCGGCAATCCGGAAGTCTGGGAGCGCCATGTCCGCATCAACCAGTCGATTGCTTACAGCGGCTTCCAGCAGCATTTGATCCGAAGCGGCATCGGCTTTAATTACGACAGCCTGTTCCGGGCCAAGGTCAGTCAGAACTTCGGCATCGACCCGACCACCGGCCTGCCGATTCCGTCGCTGCCCGGCGTTCCGCTGATCGACGTATCGGGCACCTCGTCCACCTTTATTCCGGAAGTCGACCGCAAGGTCGCCTACCTGTTTTTGCAGGATCAATGGAATTTCGCCAACGACTGGACGCTGACCGCCGGCGCCCGCTACGACCGCTACTCGGACTTCGGCAATACCTTCAATCCGCGCGCCGCGTTGATCTGGGAAGCCGACTACAACCTGACCGCCAAGTTGATGTACGGCTCGGCCTTCCGCGCGCCGTCGTTTCAGGAAATGTACATCATCAACAACCCGGCGCAACTCGGCAATCCGCGCTTGAAGCCGGAAACGATGGAAAACATCGAGCTGGGTTTCGATTACCGGCCGCTGGACAACTTGCGGCTGGGCCTGAATTTCTTCAACTATTGGTGGAAAGACATTATTCGCTTTGTGCCGGACAGCGGTTCCACGACGTCTACCGCGCGGAACACCGGCACTCAACAAGGTTACGGCACCGAGTTCGAAGCCGAATGGCAGGCTACCGACGGCTTGAAGCTGATCGGCAATTACGCTTACCAACGCAGCCGCGATGAGGCGCTGAATCACGACGCCGGCTACGCGCCGCACCACCAGATTTATTTGCGCGCGAACTGGGAGTTCCTGCCGGACTGGACCATCAGCCCGCAAGCCAAATGGATTGTCGGCCGCGAACGCAGTTTCGGCGACGCACGCGAGCCGGTAGCCGACTATACTTGGGTGGACCTGACCTTGCGCCGGCAAAATTTGGCCAAACATGTCGAAGTAGCGTTTTCGGTTCGCAATCTGTTCGACGTCAGCGCCCGCGAGCCCAGCCTGATCGGCAGCCCGACCGCCATCCCCAACGATTTACCGCTGGCCACCCGCAGTTTCTACGGGGAAATCAGCGTTAATTTTTAGCCGACGGATTGCCGCCGCGATTGGCTCATTCACGCATTACTCGGGAGTTATTTTTGTTCGGTCGTTTGATTTTCACGCTGCTATTGGCAGTTTTTTTGTCGCCGATAGCCGGCATCGCGCAAGCCGATACGCCATCGGTGGCAATCGTTTATCCGGACGTCCGCGAACCCTACCGTTCGGTGTTTTTGGAAATCGCCCGCGGCATGGAAGAAGAGCTGGGCAAGCCGGTAGGCCATTATCTGCTCAACGACCGCGACGCGGCGGCAGCCGACCGCTTGATCGGCGCGCTTAAAAACGACCGGATCGACGTAGTAGTCACGCTGGGCCGCGCCGGACTGGCGGTCGCCAGACCGTTGTCGGCGGCGTTTCCGGTCGTGATCGGCGCGACGATGATCCGCCCGGACGAAGTACCGCAAGGCTTGGCCGGCATTAGTCTGACACCGGCGCCGGAAGCGATGTTCGACCATCTGAAAAAGCTGGTGCCGGACATCAAAAAAGTCACCGTGATATACGATCCCCGCCAAACCGCGTGGGAAATCGAACACGCCGAACGCGCCGCCAGGGAGCGGGATTTGATCCTGGCGGCCCAGCCTACCGGCAATCTGCGCGATTCCTCGGACCTGTTCCGGCAAATCCTCGTGGAAATCAAGGACAACTCGATCGCGCTGTGGCTACCGCGCGAGAATGCGGCGATGGACGAGCAATCGCTATTGCCCGAAGTGCTCCGCGAAGCCTGGGAGAAAAACTTCGTCGTGTTCTCGAGCAATCTCGACCATGTCCGCAAGGGCGCGTTGTTTTCGCTGTATCCGGACAATTTCGGCATGGGCCGCAGCTTGGCCAGCCTGGCCTTGCAACAAGCCCGGCCGGGCGGCAAATTCGAATCGGTCAAACTGTTGCGGGATCTGCTGGTCGCCGTCAATCTGCGAACCGCCGAACATTTGGGCCTGCGTTTTTCCAACCAGACCCGCCGCGAATTCGCGATGGTTTTCCCAACCCCTTGAACCTGAATGAAGCAGCGATCCAGGCCACGCCTGCGGGGCGCGAGTTTTTTACAACAACTGACGGTGACCTTCACCGTTGGGCTGTTGGCGATCTCGTTGCTGTCCTCGTTCGGCATTTCGACATTATCCTATCGTATCGTCCGGGATCAATGGATCGCTCAGGGGCGCCAGTCCACCGAAGCCTTTGCCGCCCAAAGCGCGCTGGCCTTGCTCTACGCCAGCAAGGAAAACGCCGAGGAGCCGGCCCGGCGATTTCTGTCGTTTCCGGACGTGCGCGGCGTCGCGATTTTCAACGCCGCCAAGCAAGCCTTGTTCGAACGCGGCGACACCACCTTGCCCGACGGCGCGGCCGCGTCCGGCTGGCCTGACGACTTGCGTCTGGCCCAGGAAACCGATCAAGCCTGGTATTTCGCGGCGCCGGTATTCGCGCGCGGCGGCGGGGACCAGGACGCGTCGCCGTTCGAGGCCCAGTCCGAACCGGAGTTGATCGGTTACGTGCGTCTGGCCCAGGGCAAGCAATCGCTGAACGTGATGAAAAAGCAGATACTCTGGGCGACGCTGCTGGTCTCCGGCGGCGCGGCCATGCTGTTTTTCGTATTCCTGCTGGCGATGACCCGCCGCCTGACCCTGCCGATTCAACTGCTGGCCAGGCAGATGGGCAAGGCCTCGGCCGGCGCCAAAAACGTCAGAGCCAGTTTGAGGGGTCCGCGCGACATCACCGATATGGGTAGCGCCTTCAACACGATGATGGAAGTGCTGGAAACCCGCGAAAAGCAGTTGGAACGCGCCCGCGACACCGCGCTGGAATCGGCGAGACTGAAAGGTGAGTTTGCCGCCAACGTCAGCCACGAATTGCGCACGCCGCTGAACGCGGTGCTCGGCATGTTGGAACTGTTGCAGGACATGGGCCTGACCCCCAAACAACTGGAATACTCCATGATCGCCCGCAACGCCGGCGAAGCATTGCTGAAATTGATCGAGGACATTCTCGATTTTTCCCGGATCGAAGCCGGCATGTTGAGGCGTCAGCCTGTCGATTTCGTGCTCTACGAAACACTGGACGAAGTCGTCGAATTGATGGCGGGCCAAGCTCACCGCAAAAACCTGCAATTACACTACTCCGTCGCCGACGAAATCCCGATGGTGATGAACGGCGAAGCTTCCAGAGTCCGGCAAGTGTTGATCAATCTGGTCGGGAACGCGCTGAAATTTACCGAACACGGCGCTATCTCGATAAAGGTTAGCGTCGAAAGCGCCAGCGCCGACCAGCATCTGCTGCGCTTCGAAGTCACCGACACCGGCATCGGCATTTCCGCCGCCGCTCAGTTGACGATCTTCGATGCTTTCGTGCAAGCCGACGGCTCCAGCACCCGCCACCACGAAGGCGCCGGTTTGGGCTTGGCGATCTGTCGGCAACTGGTCAATCTGATGGGCGGCAAAATCGGCGTCGTCAGTCAACCCGGCGGCGGCAGCACCTTCTGGTTTACCGTGCCGTTCGAAGCGCCGCGCGGCACCCAAGCGTTATCCGAAGCCCGCCAGGCCTATTTCGCCAATTTGCGCATCCTGGTGATTTCCGAAAACGCCAAGATGCGCCAATTCCTGACCCAGACCCTGGAACATTGGCAAATCCATTACCGCCACAGCGAATACGGCATTCGCGCGGTCGATATGCTGCGCTCGGCGCGCGAACAGGATCAAGCTTATCAATTCGCGATCATCGATCTGAAAGACGCCGGCGACCTGAGTTGGTTGGATTTGATCGCTCACGATCCGGCATTGGCCGATCTGAAAATCATCCTGCTGTCCAATCCGGGCGACACCGCCGGCCAGTCGCGCCTGCCCAACGTCGCCGCCAATCTGACCAAACCGGTACAGGTCTCCAAGCTATACGACTTCATCCTGACCGTCGGCCAGAACTACCATGAGGCCGCCCCCGCCGAAGCCGCCGAAACCCCGAACTCGGCCGAGCTGGGTCGCGCCATCCTGATCGTCGAGGACAACCGCGCCAGTCAGATGGTGGCGGCCGGCATGCTGGAACGTTTGGGCTGCGCCTACGAAATCGCCGCGTCCGGCAACGAAGCCCTGGAATGGCTGGCGCGCAAGCCCTTCGATCTGGTGTTGATGGATTGCCACATGCCCAATATGGACGGTTTCGAAGCCACTCGCCGCATCCGGCTGTTACCGAAGCCGCTAGCGCGAATTCCGATCGTGGCGATGACCGCGAACGCTCAGCAAGGCGACAGCGATTTGTGCCAGGCCGCCGGCATGGACGACTATCTGGCCAAGCCGATCAAATTGGCGCCGCTACGCGATAAGCTGCTGCACTGGCTGGAGAACGCGCCCGCGACGGCGACGCCCAACGCCCCCACCAACGCGCCGCCCAACACATTGGACGATCAGGTTCTGCGCCAATTGCGCGACGAGATCGGTCAGGGCTTCGAGCGGATGGTGCGGTTTTATCTAGAAGATTCGCCGGTCCAAATCCAGCAATTGGCTCTGGCCTTGGCGACCGACGACGCCCACCGGGTTCGGGAACTCGCCCACAGCCTGAAAGGCGCCAGCCGCAACCTCGGCGCCGACAAGCTGGCGGCCGTCGCCAAGCAGCTGGAAGAAGCGGGCGAACATCGCCAACTCGAAAACAGCGACGCGCTGCTGCGCCAGCTGCGCGAGGAATATCAATTCATCGAACAACTGCTGCTACGCGAAATCGGCGACGAGACGGTAGCCGAAGCCACGCCCGCGCCGCAGGGTCCGCGCATTTTGGTGGCCGACGACGACCGGGCGATGCGCTTTGCGTTGCAGGACATCCTGGAGAAAGACGGCTATATCGTCGATTTGGCCGGCACCGGTCAACAGGCGGTCGCCCTCTGCCAACAACAGATGGCGGACCTGATCCTGATGGACGCGTTGATGCCGGAAATGGACGGCTTCGAAGCCTGCCAAAAAATCCGGGCGCTGCCGAACGGCACCGAAGTGCCGATTTTGATGATCACCGCGCTGGAAAACGAACACTCGGTGGAACTGGCTTTCTCGATAGGCGCCAACGACTACATCCCCAAGCCGATCCATTTCACGGTCTTGCGCAAGCGCATCGCCCATTTGCTGAACGCCAGCCGCAGCCAACGCACGCTGAATCGCTTGGCTTACCACGACCCATTGACCAATCTGGCCAACCGCGCCCAGTTCATGGACCGCTTGAACGCGGTGATCAAGGCCGACGGTGCGCAACCGAACTTGCACGCGGTGTTGTTTCTGGACCTGGACCGCTTCAAGCTGACCAACGACACGATGGGCCACGACGTCGGCGACCAATTGCTGAAAGCCGCCGCCGAACGCATCCAGAGCTGCGTGCGTAAGGAAGACATGGTTTCCCGCTTCGGCGGCGACGAATTCATTTTGTTGCTGGAAAGAATCGGCAACGCCCAGGTCGCGGCGGCGGTCGCCGACAAAATCTGCAACACCATCGCCAAGCCTTTCGCGCTGATGGAGCAAGAGTTTTATATCAGCTGCAGCATCGGTATATCGCTGTTTCCGGCCGACGGCATCGACAGCGGCTTGCTGATCAAACACGCCGACACCGCGATGTACCGCGCCAAGGAACAAGGCAACACTTTTTGTTTTTACGAAGACAGCATGGAATTCGCGGTGTCGGCGAAACTGCGGCTGGAAAGCGATTTGCGCCGGGCTCTGCAACGCGACGAATTCTTCCTGCATTACCAACCCCAGATCGACCTGAATTCCGGCCGCATCATCGGCGCCGAAGCGCTGATTCGCTGGCGGCATCCGACGCTGGGCCTGATTCCGCCGGACTCGTTTATTCCGGTGGCCGAGGAAATCGGGCTAATCGAAGCGATAGGCGCCTGGGTGTTGCGCGAAGCCTGCCGGCAAAACCGTTTGTGGCAACAAACCGGCTATCCACCGTTCAGCGTTGCCGTCAACGTCTCGGCCCGCCAATTGGACCACGAGGATTTCGCCGATCAAGTGGCCGCGATCGTCGCCGATACCGGCCTATCGCCGCAATACGTCGAGTTGGAACTGACCGAGAGCCTGTTCATCCGCCACCCGGAAAAAAAGCGCGAGATTCTGTCGCAGCTGCGCGAAGCCGGCATGCAAATCTCGATCGACGACTTCGGCACCGGCTATTCCAGCTTGAATCAACTGAAGCATTTTGCCTTCGACAAGCTGAAAATCGACCGCTCCTTCGTCGCCAACATCATGCACGACGCCGACGCGGCGGCCATCGTGCTGGTGATTATTTCGATCGCCCGCATCCTCAAGTTCAAGGTCATCGCCGAAGGCGTGGAGACCGAGCAGCAAGCCCAATACCTGATGCAAAACGATTGCGACGAAGCCCAAGGCTACTTGTTCGGCAAACCGATGCCGGCCGAAGAACTCACCGCGATCCTGGAACGCGCCGGCCAGCTTTACCGCATTGCCCATTAAGGATATGGCCATAAATAACTTCCCGATAACATTTTCCGTTCGTCCCGAGCCTGTCGAAGGATGGACGGAATATTCCCTGCCGAATGCCGTCACCCGTTCATGCTTCGACAAGGCTCTCCTGAGCGTAGCCGAAGGGCTCGGCACGAACCGGTGACGGCATTTAGGGAAGTTATTTTTGACGGAATCCTAAGCGCGGCCCGGCGCGTTTACGGTCAACGCCAGTTGCCCGGATAGCTGTAAATGGCTTGGCCGTAAGCTTTATCGACGTAGATCGCCCGCGCCTTGCCAATCGTTTGTGCCGCGACCGGATTGGCGTAGCCGTGTATGCCACGGTTATAGGCCGGATTGTCGTAGACCACTTCGACAATCCGGGTTGCGGCTTCCCCGCCATGGGCTTCAATTCGGTCGCCGTGCGCGTGAACGTTGGCGGCCATCAATACGGTGGCGATGACGGCGGCGATTTTAATGGTTGCAATGGTGTTCATAACTGTTCTCCTGATAGGTGTTTGATAAGGCCGGCGGCGATGTCTCGCCCATTTCGTCCGGCTTGGCGGCTATTCTGGAGAAGATTTTTATATAAATAAAATCGATTGTTTTTATAGGATCGATAGCTTTTATATATAAATCTCTCCACCCTCGAAAGGTCGCGCGGCTACGCAAAACCGAGCCTGATGAGGGCCTCGAACCAACAACGAACCGAGCACCCGCGCGCAAGTCCAAACCGACGCAGTCACCTCCAAGGCGTCTTCCCCAAACAAACAGGATTACCGATGATGTTTGCCGTCCAGTTTATTCTGGCGCTCTGCTATGCCAAGCTCGGCGAATGGTTGATGCACAAATTTATCCTGCACGGCCTGGGCAAGCGCCGGGACAGCTTTTGGGCCTATCATTGGCACGAACACCATGCGGTTTGCGCACAACAGGCAATGTGCGATCCCGGTTACGCACGCATTCGTTTGTCCGTCTGGAATGCTCAGACCAAGGAGTTGGCGGTATTGGCCGGCATCGCGTTGGCTCACGCGCCGTTGCTGGCGATTTGGCCCGGCTTTCCGTGCGGGCTGTACGTGTCGCTGCTGATTTACTACACCCGCCACCGCAAGGCTCATTTGGACCCGGCCTGGGGCCGGCGCCATTTAAGTTGGCACTACGACCACCACACCCTGGCCAAGCCCGGTAACTGGTGCGTGACTTGGCCTTGGTGCGACTATATGTTCGGTACCCGGCTACCCGCTCCGCAGCCTGGCGAAGCCGACCGAACTTAGGATTTCGTCAGAAATAACTTCCGCGGATGGTTCCCATGCTCTGCGTGGGAACTTGCTCAGGGACGCTCTAGCACCCGGAGCGCGGAAACGGGAAGTTATTTTCAACCAAATCCTTAAGCATTCGCCACTCAAGCGCTGGCTCGCCTTGCAATTCTCCGGGCAAAGCGGGCAAACTTGTCGGCCGCGATTCTGGTAGCCGCGGTTGATCGACCTTAAGACCACTAAGCACCCTGCCCCATTGACCATCCATCATCCGATGAAATACAAAGACTTAAGAGACTTTATCGCCCAACTGGAAAAACAAGGCGAACTGAAACGCATCAAAATCGAGGTCGATCCCTATCTGGAAATGACGGTGATCTGCGACCGGGTCTTGAAGCAAGGCGGCCCGGCCCTGCTGTTCGAAAACGTCAAGGGTTCCAATATTGCCGTACTCGGCAACCTGTTCGGCACCACCAAGCGGGTGGCGATGGGCATGGGTGCCAAGGACATCTCCGAATTACGCGCGATCGGCGAAGTATTGGCGTATCTGAAAGAACCGGAACCACCCAAGGGCATGAAGGACGCACTGGAAAAACTGCCGGTGTTCAAACAAGTGCTGAACATGGCACCGAAAGTCGTCAACAATCCGCCCTGCCAGGAAGTCATCCGCGTCGGCGACGAAATCGATCTGGCCGATTACCCGATTCAGACCTGCTGGCCGGAAGACGCCGCGCCGCTGATTACCTGGCCGCTGGTGATTACTCGCGGGCCGAACAAGGAGCGGCAAAATCTGGGCATTTATCGCCAACAAGTGATAGGCAAGAACAAAGTCATCATGCGCTGGCTGGCCCATCGGGGCGGCGCGCTGGATTTTCGGGAATGGCAACAGCAACGTCCCGGCGAACCGTTTCCTGTCGCGGTGGCGCTGGGTGCCGATCCGGCGACGATACTGGCGGCAGTGACGCCGGTGCCGGACCCCTTGTCCGAATACGCCTTCGCCGGCCTGTTGCGCGGCAGCAAGACCGAAGTGACCAAATGCCTGAGCAACGATCTGCAAGTACCGGCCAGCGCGGAAATCGTGTTGGAAGGTTTTATCTATCCAAACGAAACCGCGCCGGAAGGCCCCTACGGCGACCATACCGGCTATTACAACGAAGTAGACGAATTCCCGGTGTTCACGATCGAACGCATCACCCAGCGCCAGGTGCCGATTTACCACAGCACCTATACCGGCCGGCCACCGGATGAACCGGCGATTTTGGGCGTGGCCTTGAACGAAGTGTTCGTGCCCATCTTGCAAAAACAATTCCCGGAAATCGTCGATTTCTACCTGCCGCCGGAAGGCTGTTCCTACCGGATGGCGGTGATCAGCATGAAAAAGCAATACGCCGGCCACGCCAAGCGGGTGATGCTCGGAACTTGGTCCTACTTGCGCCAATTCATGTACACCAAATTCGTCATCGTCGTCGATGACGACGTGGACGTGCGCAACTGGCAGGACGTGATCTGGGCCATCACCACCCGGATGGACCCGGCCCGCGATCTGACGATACTGGAAAACACCCCGATCGACTATCTGGACTTCGCCTCGCCGGTGTCAGGGCTCGGCTCCAAGGTCGGCTTCGACGCCACCAACAAATGGCCTGGCGAAACCCAGCGCGAATGGGGCCGGCCGATCGTGATGGATGAAGCTGTGATCAAGAAAGTGGATGCGATGTGGGATAGGCTGTTCAACTGAGCGTTTACCCACTCGGCGTGTTGCGGGCAAGGCTCGGAGTCTTGCGTTTATTGCTCGGAGTGTTGCGCGCAAGACTTTTAGAGTTGCGGGCAAGTCTCGGAACCTTGCGTTTATTGCTCGGAGTGTTGCGCGCGAGGCTTTTAGAGTTGCGGGCAAGGCCCGGAGCCTTGCGTTTATTGCTCGGAGCGTTGCGCGCAAGGCTTTTAGAGTTGCGATTAAGGCTAAAGACCTTGCGTTTGCTATGAGCGAAATCACTGGCAAAACTTGCAGCCTTACCGACTCGGTTTTGAATCGCAAAGCCCGGCCCAGACGCATCGAAAGGCACAAATCCCACCATCCATTCTCAGTTCGAAACCCCACCGGCCGGATTCGCCCATGCCGACAACCGGATTCCATCGGGCCACTCGGCACGATGGAATGCCAGCAGGCCAACCGCTCACAAACGAAACGAAGACCAGCGAGCGCCTTTCTTAAGCTGGTTAACCGTTTGCTGATATG